>NZ_JBSFFN010000025.1:0-119227 GCF_053596135.1 Streptomyces sp. NPDC001770
TCGTGCTGGAGGATCAGCACCTCCCAGGTGACGGCGGGCGTCACGTTGGGGTTGCCGTCGCGGTCGCCGCCGATCCAGGTACCGAAGGTCAGCGGGCGGGTGCCCTCGGGCAGCGGTACGCCGACGCGCTCCAGCTCGGCGGAGAGGTCCTCCAGGACGTCGCCGACCGCGCCGGCGTGCAGCTCGTCCAGGTAGTAGATGGCGTTGCGGGCCTCGTCGGCCGGCTCCGGGCGGACGACGCGCAGCTCGTCCGTCTGCCAGATGAGGTCGATGTTCTCCGCGAGCCGCAGGTCGACGCGGCGGCGGTCGGCCTCGATGACCGGGGTCTCCAGCAGAGCCGCGATGCGGCGGAGCTTGTTCAGCACCGAGCGGCGGGCGGCCTCGGTGGGGTGGGCCGTGAACACGGGCCGCACGTTGAGGTTCTTGACCGTCTCGCGCAGGTGCTCGGGGTCGGCGTCCTTGAGACGGTCGGCGGTGCGGGCGAGGAGCCCGCCCTCCGCGGCGCGCCGGTCGCGCATCTCGTGGGCACGGTGCACCTGCTCGGTGACGTTGGCCAGGTGGAAGTAGGTGGAGAAGGCGCGGACGAGCTGCGCCGCGGTCTCCAGGTCCGTGTCGCCGAGGAGTTCGGCCGCAGCTTCGCCGTCCGTACGGGTGAGGGCGCGAACGCGTTCGACGAGTTCGAGGAGTTCCGGGCCCTCCTGGCGTACCAGGGTCTCGCCCAGCAGGTCGCCGAGGCGGCGGATATCGGCCCGCAGTTCGGGGCTGCTGGCGGCAGGGGTCTGGTCGGCACTGCTCACAGTGTGCGGCTCCTTGCAGTGGTAGAGCACGAATCCGGGGCCAACGGCCGCAGCGTGCTGTTGCCGCCCCCGGGACGAGCGGGGTGCGGACCGCGCTGTCCGACCCCTCCAGGATATGTGGCACCGGCGTCGGCGCGTCCGGTGGCCTCACAGGGTGGGACGGGGCGGGGCATTCGACGGCGGGAGCCGTACAGGCTTTACCCGTACGGGGGCACGAGATACCACGAACGGCGTCCGGAACGTGGTCTGGTGGTGTGGGCCGCGTCACTAAGTTACTTACGATCCCGTAGGTTACGGTCCCGTAGCCAAGGCCGATTCCGATTTGTTCTGTTCTCCTCACCCCCCGGGGGATCACATGACCATCAGCCCCGACCTGACCGACCAGCCGGACCCACCGGCGGGGTCGGTTCCCGCTCCTCTCCCCTCCGCCACGCTGGGCGGCGACAGCAAGCGTTCGATCGAGCAGATCGCGCTGCTCCTCTTCATCGTGGTGCCGTTCGCGGCCCTGGTGGCGGCGGTGCCGCTGACCTGGGGCCACGGCGTCAGCTGGCTCGATCTGGGGCTGATGGTGGCGATGTACTACATCGGCTGCCACGGCGTCACGATCGGCTTCCACCGCTACTTCACGCACGGCTCCTTCAAGGCGAAGCGTCCACTGCGCATCGCGCTCGCCGTCGCCGGCTCCCTCGCGGTGGAGGGCCCGCTGGTGCGGTGGGTCGCCGACCACCGCAAGCACCACCGGTTCTCCGACGCGGAGGGCGACCCCCACTCGCCGTGGCGCTTCGGCGAGACGCTGCCGGCCCTGATGAAGGGGCTGTGGTGGGCGCACATCGGGTGGATGTTCAACGAGGAGCAGACCCCGCAGCAGAAGTACGCCCCCGACCTGGTCAAGGACCCGGCCATGAGGGCGGTCTCGCGCCACTTCCTGACCTTCACGATCATCTCGCTGGGCATTCCGCCGCTGGTCGGCGGGCTGGTGACGATGTCGTGGTGGGGTGCGGCGACGGCGTTCTTCTGGGGCTCGCTGGTACGGGTGGCGCTGCTGCACCACGTCACCTGGGCGATCAACTCGATCTGCCACGCGGTCGGCAAGCGCCCCTTCAAGTCCCGCGACAGGTCGGGGAACGTGTGGTGGCTGGCGGTGCTGTCCTGCGGTGAGTCCTGGCACAACCTGCACCACGCCGACCCGACGAGTGCCCGGCACGGGGTCATGCGCGGCCAGATCGACTCCAGCGCCCGGCTGATCCGCTGGTTCGAACAGCTCGGCTGGGCCTACGACGTCCGCTGGCCGGACGCCGACCGCATCGAGTCGCGACGCAAGGAGTCCCGGCGCGAGGCCGTGCCCGCCGACGCGGCATGATGGGCACCGTGGCGACCGACGGCAGCACGAGCAGCGAGAAGAGCAGCCCTCCCCCCGCGCGCCGGACCCGGCGGGTCCGGATGACCGGGAAGGAGCGGCGCGAACAGCTGCTGGACATCGGTCGCACCCTCTTCGCCGACAAGGGGTTCGAAGGGACCTCGGTGGAGGAGATCGCGGCGCGCGCCGGGGTCTCCAAGCCGGTGGTGTACGAGCACTTCGGCGGCAAGGAGGGCCTGTACGCCGTCGTGGTCGACCGGGAGATGCGCCAGCTGCTGGACATGGTGACGGGCGCCCTGACCGCGGGGCACCCGCGTGAGCTGCTGGAACAGGCGGCGTTCGCGCTCCTCGACTACATCGAGACGTACACGGACGGCTTCCGCATCCTGGTCCGGGACTCCCCGGTCGCCCAGTCGACGGGCACGTTCGCCTCGCTGATCAGCGACATCGCCACGCAGGTGGAGGACATCCTGGGCATGGAGTTCAAGGCCAGGGGCTTCGACCAGAAGCTGGCCCCGCTCTACGCGCAGGCCCTGGTCGGCATGGTGGCCCTCACCGGCCAGTGGTGGCTCGACGTCCGCAAGCCCCGCAAGGCTGAGGTGGCGGCGCACCTGGTGAACCTGGCCTGGCACGGCCTGGAGAACCTGGAGTCGAAGCCCCGGCTGATAGGGCACCGCAAGAGCTGACGGTCGCCGCGGTGCGCGCACGTACGCGAAGGGGTCCCGCCACTCGGGTGGCGGGACCCCTTCGCCGTACCGGAAGGCGTTGCGGAAGCACGTACGGGGCGGCCGGCCGTGACGTCCCCGGTCGGGCGGCTGGCTTCTCCTCCCTGGCGCGCTCGGCGGTGCCGGCGTCGCAGGAGGTGACCTCGACGATCATGAGGACCTGGTCGGGGACTGCGCCGAAGCCCCCGTCAGCCGTGGTGCAGCCAGACGCGCAGCGGGCCCGTCGCCGTGAAGCCGTGGCGCAGGGCGGTGTCGAGGTCCTCGCCGTGTTCGTAGCCGACCACGGGCAGCCCGGGGAAGAGCCGGTGCGCCGCGTCGAGAGCCCCGGGCCAGGCGGTGTCGGCGCCGCCGCCCCGGGCGAAGACGTTGGAGAGGCCGAGGACGCCCCCGCCGAGGACGCCCCCACCCGGGACGCCGTCACCGGCAGCGCCCCCGCTGCGGCTCGCCACCGCGCCGGCCGTGATCCGGCCGTCCGTAGTGCGGGCGGCGAGCAGGAAGGTGTGCGGGTCGTCGAGGAGGGCCGGCCGGAAGAGGTCCGCGTCGCCCTCGCCGTCGTCCCAGGCCCGCGCCCAGGCGCGTACCGCGTCCGGGTCCTCGGCGACCTGCCAGGGCATGCCGGTGAAGGCGGCGGGCGGGCCGGCCGGGCGGTGGATCCACGCGGCCTCGAACAGCACCCGGAATCCGGCCGCCGTGAGGTCGAGGTCGGCGAAGCTGTCCTTGACGGTGGCGCCGGGTGCGGCGAGGTCGATGCCCCCGGCGACTTCGTCCGGGTCGGCGCCGGGGGCCAGGGTCACCGCGTCGGGGTAGTAGAGCGGCGTACGGGCCGGTGCCGTCCAGGCCTGCGCCCCGAACCGGCCCGGCACCCCGTGGGTGCGGCTCATCACCGCGCACCACTCGGCGTTGTTCCGGGCGGACAGGTGGACCAGCCGGGCCTGAGAGTGCTGCGTCGTCGTCACGGGTGCGCAGCCTGCACCGGGACGGCGCGGTTCGTCCAGGGGTTTTACCGGTCGGGGCGCTGGTCACCCGGCGTCGGGCTCCAGGAACTCCAGCCGGTTGCCCACCGGGTCCTCGCTGTAGAAGCGGCGGTGGCCCGGGAGCGTGTCGTCCCAGCGGACGGGTGCGCCCTGGGCGGCCAGGCGGTCGGCGAGGGCGTCGATCCCGGTGACGCGGAGCCCCGGGTGCGCCTTGGCGGCGGGGCGGAAGTCCCGCTCCACGCCGAGGTGGATACGGACCGGGGCGGCGTCCGGGCCGGTCCGGAACCAGCAGCCGCCCCGCGCGGCGAGCGCCGGGGGCTTCGGCTCCTCGGTCATGGAGAGGACACCCCCGTAGAAGGCGCGCAGCAGGTCCTCGGAGCCGGGAGGGGCGGCGAGCTGTACGTGGTCCAGTGCGGTGATCACGCGTCCCCCCGCCCCCCGCTGTCCGTGACACCCGCGACCCGGGCGACGGCGAAGATACGGCGGAACGGGAAGACCGTGCCGTGCGGGCCCTGCGGGTAGGCGGTGCGCAGCAGGTCCCGGTACTCGGTGAGGAAGGCGTCGAGGGCCTCGGGGTCGTCGGCGAGGGCGGCGAGGACCGGGCGCAGGCCGGTGCCCTTGACCCAGTCGAGTACCGGGTCGTCGCCGTGCAGGACCTGGAGGTACGTGGTCTCCCAGACGTCGACCGCCACGCACCCGGCGGCGGAGAGGCGGGCGTAGTAGGCGGCGGGCTCCAGGACGGCGTCCTCGTGGCGGAGCAGTCCGCCGAGGCGGCCGCGCCAGCGGGAGGACTCGGCGAGCTCGCGCATCAGGACGTGGCTGGGGGCGCCGAAGTTGCTGGGCACCTGGAAGGCGAGGGTGCCGCCGGGGGCGAGGCCGTCCAGCCACGCGGGGAAGCGCTCGGCGTGACCGGGGACCCACTGGAGCAGGGCGTTGGAGGCGATCAGGCCGTACGGCTCCGCGGGGGTCCACTCCAGGACGTCCGCCTCGGCGAAGTCGAGCGTGGCGGTGGCGTGGGTACGGGCCTGCTCCAGCATCTGCGGGGAGTTGTCGTAGCCGGTGATCCTGGCCCCGGGCCACCGGCCGGCGAGGAGGACGGTGACGTTCCCCGGGCCGCATCCGAGGTCGGCGATGCGGGGGCGGGGGCCGCCGGGGAGGTCACCCACCCGGGCGAGGAGGTCGAGGAAGGGGCGCACCCGGTGCTCCGCGTGGCGGAGATACTGGCCGGGGTCCCAGACGGATTCGCTCATGTCCTCAGCATCACCCCGGACTATCTTGACGTCAAGACACTTGAAACCAAGAGACTTCACATCGAGGGACCCTCTACACTGATCGACATGGAGGACGAGGTCGACCGTCTGGTCGCAGCATGGCGCCGCGAGCGCCCCGACCTCGACGTGGAACCACTAGAGGTCCTCAGCCGGGTGTCGCGCCTCGCGCGCCACCTCGACCGGGCCCGCCGCATCGCCTTCGCCGAGCACAGCCTGGAGCCCTGGGAGTTCGACGTCCTCACGTCGCTGCGCCGGGCCGGCGCCCCGTACCAGCTCTCCCCCGGCCAGCTGCTGACGCAGACCCTGGTCACCTCGGGCACGATGACCAACCGCATCGACCGGCTGACCAAGAAGAACCTGGTGGAACGTCTCCCCGACCCCAACGACCGGCGCGGGGTGCTGGTCCGGCTGACCGCCGAGGGGCGCGACAAGGCCGACCAGTCACTGGCCGGCCTGCTCGACCAGGAACGCGCCATCCTCGGCGAACTCTCCGCCCGCCAGCGCGGCGAACTCGCCGACCTGCTACGCCAGTTGACTGCCCCGTTCGACAACGTCCCCGGGTAGCGGCACCACTTCGGACGTCAGATCGACCGGACCCACGCCCGCCCTGCGGGCCAGCGCCACGGCCGCCAGCGTCGAATGCACCCCGAGCTTCCCCAGGACGTTCTGCATGTGGGTACGGACGGTGTGCGGCGAGAGGTAGAGCCGCTCCGCCACCGCCTTGCGCCCCAGCCCCGCGACCATGCAGCGCAGCACCTCCCGTTCGCGCGGGGTGAGCGACTCCACCAGCAGCTCGCTCTCGGTGCGGTGCTTGCGCGCGGCCGTCAACTCCCGCAGTACGCCGGTGAGCAGGGCCGGAGGCAGATGGGTCTCGCCGCGCAGCACCCCGCGGATGACCGCCAACAGGCGTTGCAGGGAGCAGTCCTTGGCAACCCACCCGGAGGCACCCGCCTGGAGCGCCGCCGCCGCACGGCGCGGGTCGTCCCGCTCGGCGAGGACCACCGTGCGGACGCCCGGCCGGGCATCGCGGACACCCGCGACGAGGGAGATCCCGTCGACCGGCCCCCCCTGCTGCGGGACCCCGCCCGCCGCGGGCGTGCCGCCCAGTTCCGCGTCGACCAGCATGACGTCGTAGGCACGGCCCTCGGTGGCGGCGCGGTCGAGGCAGCGCAACGCGGCCGGGCCGCTGCCCGCGGCGGCCACGTCCACGTCCGGCTCGGCGGCGAGCGCCGCGGCGAGCGATTCGGCAAAAATACGATGGTCGTCGACCACGAGAACCCGGATACGGGCCACGTCTACCCCCCAGTGGGACGGTCCCGGTCCGCCGTCCTGAGGCCGGACCCGGGTGGGAACACGTCGGGGCGGTCGTGGCGCCCGAGCCCCGCGACAGGAGAACCGTCCACGCGGCCCCGCCGCGCGCACCGAGCCGCCACCGTCTGCGCCCGGGTGCCGCACCGCCCGTCTCGGCCCCTGAACGGCACCGGCCCCCACCGGTGCTGCCCATCAGCGTACGGGCGTACGGGTGCCCGGGAAGCCGATTCGCGGAAGTGACCGTCCCCGGCGTTCAAGGGGTGCTTCCTGCCCCTTTCCAGGACGGAAGTGGACGAACGAGACCGCATTCTGTGCCACCGGACCGGGGGTGTGCACAGCCACCGGACCGGGGGGTGTGCACAGCCCCGGTCCGGGGCGGCGCGGAGTCGCCGGACACGGCAGAGCGCCGGGGCACCGGCCGTGGGGACGGCCGGGCCCGGCGCTCGTACACGCGGGTCGGGTGCGGGGCGGTCGTCAGACCAGGCGGCGCGCGCCCGCCGAGGGGACGGCGGCGAAGACGCCCGGGGTGGCGTGGCCGGCCGCCGCGAAGGCGTCGAGCACCGACTTGGTGACCGCCTCGGCGTCGGACTCCTCGACCAGCACGATCGCCGAGCCGCCGAAGCCGCCGCCGGTCATGCGGGCGCCGAGCGCCCCGGCCGCGTTCGCGGTGGCCACGGCGAGGTCCAGCTCCTCACAGGAGACCCGCAGGTCGTCGCGGAGCGAGGCGTGGCCCTCGGTGAGAACCGGGCCCGCCGCGCGGACGTCGCCGGCGTCGAGCAGCGCGATGACCTGCTCCACCCGGGCGTTGTCGCTGACCACGTGGCGTACGTAGCGGACGACGGACTCGTCGGCGCCGGCCGCCTCCAGGCGGGCGAGGGCGTCCGGGAGGCCCTCGTACGACTGCTCCCGCAGCTTGCCCAGCCCGAGCAGGCGGGCACCCTCCTCGCAGCCGGCCCGGCGCTCGGCGTAGGCGCCGTCGCCCAGCGCGTGCTTGACGCGGGTATCGACGACCAGCAGCCGCAGCCCGTGCGCGGCCAGGTCGAAGGGCACCTGGCGCACGGCGAGGTCGCGGGTGTCCAGGTGGAGGGCGTGGCCGTCGGTGCAGCAGGCGGACGCCATCTGGTCCATGACACCGCAGGGCACGCCGACGAAGTCGTTCTCGGCGGCCTGGCCGAGGACGGCCAGCTCCGCGGCGGTCAGGCCGAGCCCGAAGAGGTCGTTCAGGGCCAGCGCGACGACCACTTCGAGGGCGGCGGACGAGGAGAGCCCGGCACCGGTCGGCACGGTGGAGGTGACCTGGATGTCCGCGCCGGTGATCTCGTGCCCGGCCCGGCGCAGCGCCCAGACGACACCCGCCGGGTACGCGGCCCAGCCGTGGCCCTCGTTGGGGGTCAGGCCGTCGACGGCGAGCTGCACGATGCCGCCGGGTACGTCGGTGGAGTGCAGCCGCAGCTGGCCGTCGGTGCGCCGGGCGACGGCGGCACGCGCGGTGTGCGGGAGGGCGAGCGGCATGACGAAGCCGTCGTTGAAGTCGGTGTACTCGCCTATGAGGTTGACGCGCCCGGGGGCGGCCCAGACCCCTTCGGGCTCGGTGCCGTACAGCGCGCGGAAGGAGGCGGTGAACTCGTCCTGGCCCAGCGGTCCGGTGGTCGCGACGGCCTCGGCGGCAGCGGTGTTCTCGGTCATGATGCGGGGGTCTCCTCTCGGCGGGCGAACGCCCAGGCGTCCGCGACGATACCGGCCAGGCCGGAGCGGCTCGGCGTCCAGCCCAGGCGCTCGCGGGCGGTGGCGGCGGAGGCGACGAGGACGGCCGGGTCGCCGGCGCGGCGCGGGGCGGCGGTCTCCGGGATCGGGTGGCCGGTGACCTCGCGGACGGTCTCGATGACCTGGCGGACCGAGAAGCCGTTGCCGTTGCCCAGGTTGCAGATGAGGTGCTCGCCGGAGGTGGCGGCGCCCAGCGCGAGGAGGTGGGCCTCGGCGAGGTCGGCGACGTGGATGTAGTCGCGGACGCAGGTGCCGTCGGGGGTGGGGTAGTCGTCGCCGTAGACGTTGATCGACTCGCGCTCGCCGAGGGCGACCTGGAGGACCAGCGGGATGAGGTGGGACTCGGGGTCGTGACGCTCCCCGGTGTTCCCGTACGCGCCGGCCACGTTGAAGTAGCGCAGCGATACGGCGGCCAGCCCGTGGGCGGCGGCCTCGCCGGTGATCATGTGGTCGACGGCGAGCTTGGTCGCGCCGTACGGGTTGGTGGGGGCGGTCGGGTCGGTCTCCGTGATGGGGCTGGAGACCGGCTCGCCGTAGGTGGCGGCGGTGGAGGAGAAGACGAGGGTGCGCACCCCGGCGTCGCGCATCGCGGCGAGCAGCGCGGTGGTGCCGCCGACGTTGTTGAGCCAGTACTTCTCCGGGTTCACGACGGACTCGCCGACCTGGGAGAACGCGGCGAAGTGCAGGACGGCGTCGTAGGAGGGGTCGAGCCACTTCGCGGCGTCCTGGATGCGGCCCTCGATGAACTCGGCGCCCTGCGGGACGCCCTCCCGGAAGCCCGTGGAGAGGTCGTCGAGCACGGTGACGGTGTGCCCGGCCTCCAGCAGGTGGGTGGCGACCACACTGCCCACGTAACCCGCGCCACCGGTCACCAGGTACTTCTTCGGGGTGCTGCTGCTCACTTGCTCGCTACCTCTCGCAGTCGCTCGGCCGCGGTCTCCGGCGGCACGTCGTTGATGAACGCTCCCATGCCGGACTCCGATCCGGCGAGGAACTTCAGCTTGCCGGGAGTGCGACGGATGGTGAACAGCTCCAGGTGGAGGGCGAGCTCCTCGCGCCCGGGGGCCCGGAACGGCGCCTGGTGCCAGGCGGCGATGTACGGGGTGGGGGGCGCGTCGGGGCCGAAGATCCGGTCGAAGCGCCGCAGGAGCTCCAGGTACATCTGCGGGAACTCCGCGCGGGCGGCGTCGTCCAGCTCGCGGAAGTCGGCGACGCGGGTGCGCGGATAGAGGTGGACCTCGTACGGCCAGTGCGCGGCGTACGGGACGAACGCCACCCAGTGCTCGCCGGTGAGGACGATCCGGTCGCCCTCGGCGATCTCGCGGGCGAGGACGTCCTCGAAGAGGTTCCGTCCGGTCTCCTCGCGGTGGGCGACGGCCGAACGCAACATCAGTTCGGTTCGAGGCGTCACGAAGGGGTAGCCGTAGATCTGGCCATGGGGGTGACCCAGCGTCACACCGATCTCGGCGCCCCGGTTCTCGAAGCAGAAGACCTGTTCGACCTGATCGAGCCCGGCGAGGGCGGCGGTGCGGTCGGTCCAGGCCTCCAGCACGAGGGCGGCCTGCTCATCGGCGAGATCGGCGAAGGAGGAGTTGTGGTCGGAGGTGAAGCAGACGACCTCGCAGCGGCCGGAGTCCCCGGCGAGCGAGGGGAAGCGGTTCTCGAAGACGACGGCTTCGTACGTGTCGTCGGGGATCTCGCTGAGCCGCCCGTCCCGTGAGGGGCAGAGCGGGCACTCGTCGGCCGGCGGGTGGTAGGTGCGGCCCTGGCGGTGGGAGGCGATGGCGACCGCGTCGCCCAGGACCGGGTCGCGCCGGATCTCGGACGAGGTGGCGACGGAGCCGAGCGGCCTGCGGTCGACCGCATCGCGTACGACGTCATCGGCGGAGTCGTAATAGATCAGTTCCCGACCGTCGGCGAGGGTCGTTGCCGTCTTCTTCACCAGGTTCCTCCAAACATAACTAAACATAATTAACCACAACCAAACAGGAGCGTCAATGACGTAACTCTTTGTAGACACGCCGTTTCTCTGTGTGCGATTAAGTGGAGACCTGGTTCCTTACATCGGGTCAATTCGCCCCTCTGCATCACGATCAAACAAAGAACACCAGTTGGTTTGTTCAGTTATTGAATGCATGGGCGTAAGTTTCATCAGGTTCAGTTCGCGCAACGAAGCGAGTACCCCCCATGAACTATCTGGCTGAAGGGCTCCGGCTCCCCACGAACGGCCTCGATTACACAATCCTGGCCATCTACTTCGTCGTGGTCCTCGGCATCGGCTTCGCGGCCCGCGCCAGTGTGAAGACCAGCCTCGACTTCTTCCTCTCCGGCCGCTCCCTGCCCGCCTGGGTCACCGGTCTGGCCTTCGTGGCCGCCAACCTCGGCGCCACGGAGATCCTCGGCATGGCGGCGACCGGCGCGCAGTACGGCGTCTCGGTCGTCCACTGGTACTGGATCGGCGCCATCCCCGCCATGGTCTTCCTCGGCCTGGTGATGATGCCGTTCTACTACCGCTCGAAGGTCCGGTCCGTCCCGGAGTTCCTGCTCCAGCGGTTCGACAAGTCGGCCCACCTGCTGAGCTCCGCCCTGTTCGCGTTCGCCGCCATCCTGATAGCCGGCGTCAACCTCTACGCGCTCTCGATCGTCGTGGAGGCGCTGCTGGGCTGGCCGCAGTGGGTCGCGATCACCGTCGCGGGCATCTTCGTCCTGCTGTACATCACCATCGGCGGACTCTCCTCGGCGATCTACAACGAGGTGCTCCAGTTCTTCGTCATCCTCGCCGCGCTCATACCGCTCACCATCCTGGGCCTCAAGCGCGTCGGCGGCTGGGACGGCCTGTCCGACTCCCTGACGAAGTCCCACGGGTCTTCGTTCATGTCCGCCTGGAGCGGTACGGGCATCGGTGACAGCAACGCCCTCGGTGCCAACTGGCTGACGATCATCCTCGGCCTCGGCTTCGTGCTCTCCTTCGGCTACTGGACGACCAACTTCGCCGAGGTGCAGCGCGCCCTGTCCGCGAAGAACCTCTCGGCCGCGCAGCGCACCCCGCTCATCGCCGCGTTCCCGAAGATCTTCATCGTCTTCCTGGTGATGATCCCGGGCATGGTCGCCGCCGTCGTCGTCCCGAACATCGGAACCGACCGCTCGGACCTGACGTACAACGACGCCATCCCGCTGCTGATGCGCGAACTGCTCCCGAACGGTGTCCTCGGCATCGCGGTGACCGGTCTGCTCGCCGCGTTCATGGCCGGTATGGCCGCCAACGTCTCCTCGTTCAACACGGTGTTCACCACGGACATCTACGCGCGCTACATCCGCAAGGACGCGCCGGACGCGCACTACCTGCGCTTCGGCCGCGGCGTCACCGCCGTCGGCGTGCTGGCCTCGATCGGCACGGCGTTCATCGCGTCGAGCTTCTCGAACATCATGAGCTACCTGCAGACGCTCTTCTCGTTCTTCAACGTCCCGATGTTCGTCGTCTTCATCATCGGCATGTTCTGGAAGCGCGCGTCGATGAAGTCCGGCGTCTGGGGCCTCGTCGCGGGCACCACCGCCGCGATGGTCAACTACTTCGTCTTCTACAAGCAGGGGATCATCGACATCCCGACCGACCAGGGCGCGAACTTCGTCTCCGCCATCGTCGGCTTCGTCGCCGGCGCGGTGGTCATGGTCGTCGTCACCCTGTTCACGGCCCCCAAGCCGGAAGCCGAACTGGCCGGTCTGGTCTACGGCACCGAGTCCCCGGACGCCCCCGAGGTGCCCGAGGAGTCCGACTCCGCGTGGTACCGCAAGCCGGCCCTGCTGGGCTGGGGCGCCATCGTGATCGCCGCCGCCTGTTACATCCCCTACTCGTTCTGATCGGAGGAACCACCATGTCCGAGCTGCACAAGGAAGTCTCCGACCTGGAGAGCAAGTCCGCCACGGCGGCACGCCTCTTCGACATCAGGCGGATCATCGGCGGTCTCTTCGTGGTCTACGGAGTCATCGTCACCATCGCGGGCATCAGCCCGTCCGACGCCGACCTCAAGAAGGCCCAGGGCGTCAACATCAACCTGTGGACCGGCCTCGCGATGCTCGTCCTCGGACTGCTGTTCCTGGTCTGGATGTGGCTGCGCCCGACGCAGGCTCCGGTCGAACCGATCGAGCCGGGCGGCCCCGCCGGTCACTGACCGGACGCACCGCACCTCCCCCCACGGCCACCACAGGGGCCGGACCCGCCCGCAGCTCAGGGTGTGTCCGGCCCCTGCGGCATGTCGTACCCGGGTTCGCGCGCCGCGCTCATCGCCGTGTGGACGGCCGCCCGGTCCAGCAGCCCCGTACGGGCCGCGAGCGCGGCGGCCTCCAGCCGGGAACCGACACCGAGCTTCATCAGGACCCGCTGGACGTGGGTGCGGGCGGTGCTCGGCGCGATCCGCATCCCGGCGGCGATCAGCCGGGTGCCCTCACCCTCGGCGACGCGCACCAGCACCTCGGCCTCACGGGGCGTCAGCAGCCGCAGCAGCCGCTGGCCCTCGTCGTCGGGTTTCTCCACCGGGTTCAGCAGCTCGGCGAAGGCGCCCCTGAGCAGGGCGGGCGCCACCGACGCCTCACCGGCCCTGGCCTTCATCATGGCCCGCTCCACGCCCTCGATGCGTTCGTCGTGCCGGACGTATCCGGCCGCCCCGGCCGCGAAGGCCGCCGCGATCCCCCGGGGGCTGGGCACCGGGCCCAGCACCACCACCGCCACCTGCGGGCGCTCCCTGCCGATCCGCGCGATCGGGTCGAAGGCGCCCGGCGCGGCGGGCGAGGCCGTCCCGAAGAGGCAGACCTCCGGGGCCCGGGCTATGACGAGATCGGCGGCGCCCGAGGTCGGCGCCGTGGCCGCGAGCACGCGGTGCCCCCGGAGCTTGAGTGCCGAGGCCAGCGCCTCGGCCAGCAGGCGGTGGTCGTCGACCACCATGAGCCGCACGCTCATCGCGCAGATACCCCCAGTACCGCCGTGAACCGCCGTGCGCATCTGTGCCACGACCGTCGGCCCCCCGGCCTAGACCCGGCAAGCTACACGCTTGTTCGACGCCGTGGCGCCCATACGTGGCAGAAGCCCCCCAGAAGGCCGATTTCTTCCGCTTCGGACGTCACAGAGTTGACGGAAAACGATCGGCCCCGCCGGTCTTCTTCCGACCGGCGGGGCCGTCCTGCGGGGTGCCCCGGGCACGGGGCGGGTGGTGTCCGGCCGGCCGGTGGCGGTCGGCCGGTGGCGGTCGGCCGGTGGCGGTCAGCCGGTGGTGAACGCCATGGCGAGGAGCCGGTCGTCGTCGTCCGCCCCGCTCGATTCGCTGAGCATGTCCGGCGACAGGAAGAGCCGGCCCTGCTCGTACAGGAACTCCCCCCGGTCGTAGCCGAAGTACGTCTCCGCGTCCCGGATCTTCTCGGTGCTGGGGTTCTCCATCAGCACCGTCTCCTTCAGGGTCGCGCCGTCGAGCGAGACGACCTGGCCGCCCTTGTCGTACGGGGGCACCTTGTACGCGATGACGTTGGTGCCGTCCATCCGGAGCGGGATCATGCTGTACCGCTCGCCCGCGTCGGCGCGGGCGCCGAGCAGCTTGCCGGTGGTGAGGTCGAACGCGACGATCTCGTTGGTGTCGCCGTACTCGGCGGTGCCCTCGTGGGACTCGGTGGGCACGTACAGCCGGTTGTTGCCGACCGTCATGCCGACGCACCGCTCCACCTCGGTGGAACCGCACTCCCCCGCGTACCGCTCGGCGTCGGCGGAGATCCGGACGATCAGCTTGCCGGTCCCGGAGTCGATGGAGAAGTAGTCCGAGATGCTGGAGCCGTCACCGGCCGTGTCGCCGATGTCGGCCGCGACGACCAGCGGCTTGGTGGAGACGACCGCCGCGTACTCGACGCCCGGCGGCATGTCGTACGAGGAGACCGGGGCGCCCGTCTTCGCGTCCAGCGTCTGGATGGAGAGCTTCGGGTCGTCGTACGAACCGCACTTGCGGACGGTGACGAGCGCCTCGCCACCGCCGTAGCCGGTGTCGTAGCAGTCGTCGGTGGAGATCTTCGGGGCCCAGAGCTGGGCCCCGGTGGTGATGTCGAAGGCGGCGCCGCCCTGGGTGCCCGCCGCGGCGACCGTCGTCCCGCTGACCGTCACCTCGCTGAACCGCACCGGCTCGTCGCCGTTGGAGGCGGCGGTGACCGACTTCGACCAGAGCATCTTGCCGGTGTTCAGGTCGAGCGCGCCGAGCTTGTTGCAGGAGGGGTACTTGTCCGCCGAGGTCGGCTTGCCCTCCTCGAAGACGATCGCGGTCTTGTAGTCCTCGGTCATGTGCCGGGAGGCGGCGCAGACCTGCCCGGCCGTCGGGACCGACCAGAGCTTGGTGCCCTTCTCCAGGTCGTATCCGGCGACCTCGTACACCCCGGTCTTCACGTACACCTTGTCCGTGACCCAGGAGCCGTAGACGGTCGTGACGTCGGAGACCTTCGGCTTCGGGATCTGGAAGGCGACGTGCGACTTGGTGGAGGCCGGCACCTTCTCGGTTCCTCCGGCGAGACCGCCGCCGTCCCCCTTGTCACCGGCGCCGCCGTCACCGCCGGTGGGCCCCGCGGTGGAGACCTTCGGGTCCCCGCCGTCGCCGGACGCCGAGTAGACGATCCCGGCGCCGATGATCAGCACCACGGCGAGCGCCGCCCCGACGATGATCTTCATCTGGGCGGAGAGCTTCTTCCCCCCGCCGGAGCCCTGGGGCGGCTGCGGCTGCGCGTACTGCGGCTGCGTCGGGTAGCCGTACCCCGGCTGCCCGGGACCTGGCTGGCCGAAGTAGCCGGGCTGGCCGGGCTGCGAGGAGGTCGGCGTCTGCGGGTAGCCGTACCCGGGCTGCGGCTGCGGCGGCCCCTGCGGATAGCCGTACCCGGGCTGCGGCTGCGGGTACCCGTACGCGGGCCCGGCCGGACCCGGCGGCGGCTGGGGGGCCTGCGGCGGCGGGGGCTGGTTCGGCTGGGGCGCCTGGGGCTGAGGAGCCTGAGGCTGGGTCTGCGGCGGCTGGGGGGCCTGGGGCTGAGGTGCTTGCGGCGGTGGGGGCTTTCCGTACGGGGACGGCGGCGGTGCGCCGAATCCGCCGGGCGGCGGGTCCTGCGGGGCGCCGAAGCCGCCCTTCGGCGGTTCGCCGGGCTGCTGCGGGGGCGGGGGCGGCTGGGTCATCTCGTACGTACCTCGGGGGAAGAGTGAGGGGAAGGGTGGTCTGAGCGGGGGAAACCGGGCGGGCGGCCCGGGGGCGGCGGTGTCACTTGCCGAACGCGATCATCGCCGTCTCACGGTCGTCGCCCCTGTTGTTGGCCTCGGTGAGCTGATCGGCGACGATGAGGGAACGTCCGTCCAGCCAGAGGAACTTGCCGTCGAAGATGCCTTCCTCGACGAGCGCCGTGGACGCCGGGTGCTGGAGCAGGATCCTGGGGGTTCCGCCGGTCGGAGCGACGGAGGCGATGGCGCCGCCGTTCTCGTAGGTGGCCTCCAGGTGGACGATCAGGTTGCCGCCGTCCATCCGCATCGGCTCCATGAGCCGGCCCTCCGGAGCGGCCGCCTTCCACTTGGTCCTGCCGGAGTCGAGGTCGAAGGCGACCACCGAGTTGGTGCGGTCCGTGGCGCTGGGGGCCTCGGTCGCCATGTAGAAGGTGTTCGCGTCCGCCACGACGCCCGTGCAGGTGTCCAGGGACTTGCCGAAGATCTCCAGCGTGCCGCCGCAGTTCGGGGCGAACTTGTCCGCCGCGTCACCCGACAGCGTGGAGCGGAGCGTGCCGTTGTCCTTGAGGGCGATGACGCCCCACGACTTCTTCTTCTCGTTGGTCAGCGCCACGACGAGCGGGTCGACCGAGTACACCCGGTCGACCTCCCAGCCGCGTTCGGGCTGGTACGTCCACCGGGCCTTGCCGGTGTCCGGGTCGAGCTGCTGGATCTGCTGCTGCGGGTTCTCCGGGTCGCCCGTGCTGCAGTTGAGGGCGGCGATGAGCTTCGGGCCGCCCGCGTAGGCGACGGGCTGGCATTTGCCGGACGGCTTGCCGAACAGCTCCTTGCCGTCGCTGACCCGGAACGCGTCGGTGCCGCCGGAGCGGCCGACCGTCACGGTGTCACCGCTGATCGCCAGGCTGATCTCGGTCAGCATGTCCCAGATGCCGCTCTGCTTGATCGTCTTCTTCCAGCCGGCCTTGCCCGCGGCGAGGTCGATCTGCTGGATCTCGGCGCAGTCGGCCCGGTCACCGGTGCCGTCCATCAGGCCCAGCACGACCTTGCCGTCCGCGGTGGCGTTGACGGGCGCGGCGCAGATGTCGGTGGAGAAGTTCACCGACCACTTCTCCTCGCCGCTGTCCAGCGAGTAACCGGAGATGCCCCGGTAGGCGGCCTTGACCAGGGTGTCACCGACGATCCAGGGGCCGTGGACCCTGGCGCCGCCGGCGTGCGGCAGCTTCAGGTCGTTGTCCTTCATCCAGAGGATCTTCGCCTCGCCCTTCTGGCGGCCGGCGTTGAGGTTGTCGTCCGTGTCGCGGCCCTCGTCGTTCCCGTCCGCCGAGCCCGAGCCCGAGGCACTGGGCCCGGCGCCGCCCTTCCCGTCCGAACTCTTCTGGGCGGCCGGCTTCCCGCCGTCTTCGTCCCCGCTCACGGCGAAGCCCACGCCGACCGCGGCCACGACCACCACCGCGACGGCCGCGGCGACGATCACCCCGGTCCGGCCGCGGAAGAACCCGCGCCCGGAGGAGGGGCCGGGGGCGACGGGCGGGGGCCCGGGCGGCGCCGGGTGACCCGGGTGCCCCTGCTGCCCGTACGGACCGGGCTGCGGTGCGCCGTACGGTCCCGGCTGCTGACCGTACGGACCGGGACCGGCCTGCGGCTGACCGTACGGACCGGGGGGCTGCTGACCGTACGGACCCGGCGCCTGCTGACCGTACGGACCCGGCGCCTGCTGACCGTACGGACCGGGCTGCGGCGGACCGTACGGACCCGGCTGCGGCTGCTCGCCGTACGGGCCCGGCTGCGGCGCGCCGTACGGGCCGGGGGCCTGCGGGTAGCCGTACCCGGGTGCGCCGGGGCCGGGGGGCTGCTGACCGTACGGGCCGGGGGCCTGCGGGTAGCCGTAGGCCGGGGCGCCGGGGGCCGGGGGCTGTGCGGGGGGCGTCGGCGGGGCCGCCGGGGGCGGGGGCGGCGTACCGGGGGGCTGGGTCCCGGGCTGCTGGGCGGCGGGCTGCCGAGGAGCCCCGTGCGGGGGCTCCTGCGGAGTCCCCGAGCCCCCCTGCGGCGGTTGCTGGCTGGGCGGCTGGGTCATCAGCACGTCCCCCTTCGTGCGGTTCCGGTGCCCGTTCCGGCCTCCCCCGCTATCCCTCGGGGACGGACGACGTCGTGCGACGTACGTCCTGAACTCCCCCGGAATGGAGCGGAACGGGCATGGCTACCGCGGCGTCGCGACAGTCTGGCGGGGCTTCTTTGTACCACCCGCACCAGCACGCACACCGGATCGGTCCGCCCCCTGTTCCCAAGGGAGAACCGGTCCGTGATGCCGCCGTTACGCGCCTGCGGAATGGCGCCCCGCCAGCCCCGCCAACTCTCCTCCGGGCAGGACGAGTTCCCACGCACCCGATCCGGGACGACCGGAATTCCCCGCTTTGCGCGGTTGGTTGCCCCGTACAGAGCGGAACGGGCCCGAGCGGACCGGCCGGTGTGCGGCCGGGTCCACCCGGGCCCGTTCAGGTGCGCACGGATCCGTGCGGGCCCCGTACGGATCCGTGCGGGCAGTGCTTACGCGTCCTCGGCCAGCTCCAGCCAGCGCATCTCCAACTCGTCGCGCTCGGTGACCAGTTCACGCAGCTCGGCGTCGAGCTTGGCGACCTTCCCGAAGTCCGTGGCGTTCTCCGCGATCTGGGCGTGCAGCTTGGTCTCGCGGTCGGAGAGCTTGCCGAGCTGCCGCTCGACCTTCTGCAACTCCTTCTTCGCCGCCCGCGATTCCTGCGCCGAGACGGCGTTGGACGCCGGTGCGGACTCCTTGACCCCGGCGCTGGGGGCGGCGGACGGGGTGGCCGTCTCCTCCATCCGCCGGCGGCGCTCGATGTACTCGTCGATGCCGCGCGGCAGCATCCGCAGGGCCCGGTCGCCGAGGAGCGCCATCACCTTGTCGGTGGTGCGCTCGATGAAGAACCGGTCGTGGGAGATCACGATCATCGAGCCGGGCCAGCCGTCGAGGAGGTCCTCCAGCTGCGTGAGGGTCTCGATGTCGAGGTCGTTGGTGGGCTCGTCGAGGAAGAGGACGTTCGGCTCGTCCATCAGCAGACGCAGGATCTGGAGCCGGCGCCGCTCGCCACCGGAGAGGTCGCCGACCGGCGTCCACTGCTTCTCCTTGGTGAAGCCGAACTGCTCGCACAGCTGCCCCGCCGTCATCTCGCGGCCCTTGCCGAGGTCCACCCGGTCGCGGATCTGCTGCACGGCCTCCAGCACCCGGAGGGTGGGCTTGAGCTCGTGCACCTCCTGGGAGAGGTAGGCGAGCCGGACGGTCTTGCCGACGATGATCTTCCCGCCGGCCGGCTGGACGTCGCCCTGGCTGCGGCACGCCTCGGCGAGCGAGCGCAGCAGCGAGGTCTTGCCCGCGCCGTTCACGCCGACGAGACCGACGCGGTCGCCGGGACCGAGCTGCCAGGTGAGGTGCTCCAGCAGCGTCTTGGGGCCGGCCTGGACGGTCACGTCCTCCAGGTCGAAGACGGTCTTGCCGAGGCGCGCGTTGGCGAACTTCATCAGCTCGCTGGTGTCGCGCGGCGGCGGCACGTCGGCGATCAGCTCGTTGGCGGCCTCGATGCGATAGCGCGGCTTGGAGGTACGGGCGGGGGCACCGCGCCGCAGCCAGGCCAGCTCCTTGCGCATGAGGTTCTGCCGCTTGGACTCCTCGGTCGCGGCGATCCGCTCACGCTCGGCGCGGGCGAAGACGTAGTCGCTGTAGCCGCCCTCGTACTCGTGGACGGTGCCGCGCTGGACGTCCCACATGCGGGTGCAGACCTGGTCGAGGAACCACCGGTCGTGGGTCACGCAGACGAGCGCGGAACGGCGGGCCCGCAGGTGTCCGGCGAGCCAGGAGATGCCCTCGACGTCGAGGTGGTTGGTGGGCTCGTCGAGGACGATCAGGTCCTGGTCCGCGATGAGCAGTTTGGCGAGCGCGATACGGCGGCGCTCACCACCGGAGAGCGGGGCGATGACGGTGTCCAGGCCGTGCTCGAAGCCCGGCAGCGCGAGACCGCCGAAGAGCCCGGTCAGCACGTCGCGGATCTTGGCGCTGCCCGCCCACTCGTGGTCGGCGAGGTCACCGATCACCTCGTGCCGGATCGTCGCCTTCGGGTCGAGGGAGTCGTGCTGGGTGAGGACGCCGAGACGCAGACCGCCGAGGTGGGTGACGCGTCCGCCGTCCGCCTCCTCCAGCTTGGCGAGCATCCGGATGAGGGTCGTCTTGCCGTCGCCGTTGCGGCCGACGACACCGATCCGGTCTCCCTCCGAGACTCCGAGAGACACACCGTCGAGCAGCGCACGGGTGCCGTACACCTTGCTGACCTGCTCGACATTGACCAGATTGACGGCCATTTCACTCCTGCCCAGGGGATGGATCGACTTCCCAGGGTAGTCGCCGCGCGGATGCGGTAGCGTGCGGCGATCTTCCGGGGCGGCCCCCCGGGCAGGAGCGTCACAGGGGTGGGGACTTCATGGCGGGCATATCGGTACGGCTCGGGCTGCCGGCGGCGGCCACGGTGACCGCGGCGTTCTGCGCCCTGGCGGGCTGCGGCACCGGGGACGACGGCAGGGCCACCGCCGCCGCCTCGTCGGCCGCGGCGCCCGCGTCCCCCTCGGCGACGGGGTCGGATACGGCGGTGGAGCCCGCCGCCAAGGGCGGCAGCATCGGCGCCGCCGGCTCCGCCTGCGAGCTCCCGGTCACCTTCGACCTGGCGGCGCGGTGGAAGCCCGACGCCGTGGACGTCGATCCCGCCTCCGAGTTCGGCGCCCTGGCGCGGCAGGGCCCGCTGACCCTCGTCTGCGAGATCGACGCGAAGCCGGCCGGGAACATCGGCTACCTGCGGGTCTGGCGGGGCGAGAAGACCTCCGCCTCCCCCCGGGAGCTGCTGGAAGCCTTCGTGGCGGCCGAGGCGGGCGCCACCGACGCCTCGTACACGGACATCGAGGCCGGCACGGTCGCCGGAGCCGAGGCCACGTACACCCTGGCCGGCGAGTTCCAGGACGAACCGAACAGGGAAACCGCCTTCCTCGTGCCCACCGCGAAGGGCCCGGTCCTCGTCCACCTCGCCGGCATGGACACCGAGGAGCACGACCGGATGCTCCCCGCGTACGAGCTGGCGAAATCGAGCCTGCGGGCCGGCTGAGCCTGTCGTACGGCCCTCGGCCTTGTCCGAGTGGTCTGGTTCTCACCGCGGTCGGACTCTTCGTGCTCCCCGGCACCGACCGAGTCATCGAGCTGCACGGCAGGCAGGGCGGCCGGCCGGAACCCGGGGACCGTGCCCCCGATGGTCCTCGAAGCGCTGGGAACCGTCCACTTCGTGGTGGGTGTCGTCCGCGCGACTCTCGGCATCCTCATGCTCTTCGGCTGACGCCGACCGCAGGAAGGAAGCACCATCCGGAACCGCACCTCCCCGGCGGGCGAGCATGCGGACTCCGCAGTGGCCGGCCCCTCAGACCACCGTCGCCCCAGGCGCCGGGGACTCCGCGACCCGCGCCGTGCGGCAGGTGCCGGAGGCGGTGAGGGCGGCGGCGACCCGGTGGGCGGTCTCCTCGTCGGCGACCAGGAAAGCGGTGGTCGGGCCGGAGCCGGAGACCAGGGCGGCGAGGGCCCCGGCGTCGGTGCCGGCGGCCAGGGTCGCGGCGAGCGAGGGGCGCAGCGAGAGGGCGGCGGCCTGGAGGTCGTTGCTCAGGGTCTTCGCCAGGGCGACCGGGTCGCCGGAGGCGAGGGCGTCGAGCAGGGCCGGGGCGGCGGCGGGCTCGGGGACGTCCGTACCGGCGGTGAGCCGGTCGAACTCGCCGAACACGACCGGGGTGGAGAGTCCGCCGTCGGCGACGGCGAAGACCCAGTGGAAGGTGCCGCCGGTACCGACCGGGGTGAGCAGCTCGCCACGGCCGGTGCCGAGGGCGGCTCCGCCGATCAGGCTGAACGGGACGTCGCTGCCGAGCTCGGCGCAGATCTCCAGGAGCTCTTCGCGGGAGGCGCCGGTGGACCAGAGCGCGTCGCAGGCGAGGAGGGCGGCGGCGCCGTCGGCGCTGCCTCCGGCCATGCCCCCGGCGACGGGGATGTCCTTGGCGATGTGCAGGTGGACGGCGGGCTCGATGCCGTACCGCTTCGCGAGGGCGAGGGCGGCGCGGGCGGCGAGGTTGCTGCGGTCCAGTGGCACCTGGGCGGCGTCCGGGCCGGAGCAGGTGATCGTCAGGTCGTCGGCCGGGGTCGCGGTGACCTCGTCGTAGAGGCCGACGGCGAGGAAGACGTTGGCGAGGTCGTGGAAGCCGTCGGGGCGGGCCGCGCCCACGGCGAGCTGGACGTTGACCTTGGCCGGTACGCGAACGGTGACGGCAGCGCTTCCGGTCGAGGCGGCACTTTCGGTCATGCGGGCAGCTCCGGCTTGTTCTCGGCGATGGCGGCGAACTCCTCGACCGTGAGCGACTCGCCCCGGGCCTGCGGGGAGACCCCGGCGGCGACGAGCGCGGCCTCGGCGGCGGGTGCGGAGCCTGCCCACCCGGACAGGGCGGCGCGCAGCGTCTTGCGGCGCTGGGCGAAGGCGGCGTCGACGACGGCGAAGACCTCGGTGCGGCTCGCGGACGTCTTGACCGGGTCGGTGCGCCGGACCAGCGAGACGAGCCCGGAGTCGACGTTGGGGGCGGGCCAGAAGACGGTGCGGCCGATGGCTCCGGCGCGCTTCACGTCGGCGTACCAGTTGGCCTTCACGGAGGGGACGCCGTAGACCTTGTTGCCGGGGCGGGCGGCGAGCCGGTCGGCGACCTCGGACTGCACCATGACAAGAGTCCGCTCGATGCTCGGGAAGCGCTCCAGCATGGTGAGCAGCACGGGCACGGCGACGTTGTACGGGAGGTTGGCGACGAGCGCCGTGGGCGCGGGGCCCGGCAGCTCGGTGACCAGCATCGCGTCGGAGTGGACGAGGGCGAACCGGTCGGCGCGGCCGGGCATCCGGGCCTCGACGGTGGCGGGCAGGGCGGCGGCGAGGACGTCGTCGATCTCCACGGCCACGACCCGGTCGGCCGCCTCCAGCAGCGCCAGGGTCAGCGAGCCGAGCCCCGGCCCGACCTCGACGACGACGTCGTCGGGCCGCACCTCGGCGGTGCGCACGATCCTGCGGACCGTGTTGGCGTCGATGACGAAGTTCTGGCCGCGCTGCTTGGTCGGGCGTACGCCCAGCGCCGCCGCCAGTTCGCGGATGTCTGCGGGGCCCAGGAGGGCGTCGGACTCTGTGCTGCTCACCCACTAAGCCTACGGGCGAATGCGTACGCGGTTGCGTACGCAGCCCGCGCGCACACTCAGTAGTCGAAGGCCCGCGCGGTGTTGGCGTCGACGGTCGCGGCGAGGGTGTCCTCGTCCACGCCCTTGACCTCGGCCATCGCCCGGAGGGTGACGGGGATGAGGTAGGGGGCGTTGGGGCGGCCCCGGTAGGGCGCCGGGGTGAGGAAGGGGGCGTCGGTCTCGACGAGCACCAGCTCGTCCGGGGCGACGGCGAGGGCGTCACGCAGCGGCTGGGCGTTCTTGAAGGTGACGTTGCCGGCGAAGGACATGAAGTAGCCGGCCCGCGCGCAGATCCGTGCCATCTCGGCGTCGCCGGAGTAGCAGTGGAAGACCGTACGGTCCGGGGCGCCCACCTCGGCGAGGACCCGCAGCACGTCGGCGTGGGCCTCGCGGTCGTGGATGACGAGCGCCTTGCCGTGCCGCTTGGCGATCTCGATGTGCGCCCGGAAGGACTCCTCCTGGGCGGCGCGCCCCTCGGGTTCGGTACGGAAGTAGTCGAGGCCGGTCTCGCCGACGCCGCGCACGTGGGCGAGGGCGGCGAGCGCGTCGATCTCCGCGAGCGCCTCGTCCAGCGCGGCCTTGCCGCCCGGGGCGCGGACCCCTTCGCGGGTGCGGCCCTCGGGGTCGCCGTGGACGATGCGCGGCGCCTCGTTGGGGTGGAGGGCGACCGAGGCGTGCACCTGCGGGTGGGCGGCGGCCGTCTCGGCGGCCCAGCGCGACCCGGCGAGGTCGCAGCCGACCTGGACGACGGTGGTGACGTTGACCGCGGCGGCCCGGGCGAGGGCCTCCTCCACGGTGCCGTCCTGCATGTCCAGGTGGGTGTGCGAATCGGCGACCGGAACCCCCAGGGGTTCGGGCAGCGGCGGCGCTTCGGTACGGCTCATGCCCTGATCGTACGAGGAGGTCGGGACGGGAGGGCGCCCGCCCGGGGTCCGGGGACACGGGCGGGCGCGCCTGGTCAGCGGCCCCGGTCAGCGGCGCTGGAAGGGGTGGAACAGGTCCGACAGGTGCCAGTGGCGGGCGGCTCCGGCTCCCGCCGGTACGGCCACGGCGGCCACCCGCTCGTCGTCGTCGCGTCCCGCGGCGGTGGTGCCGGTCGGATCGCGCCGCGGGTTGCCCTGCAGCAGCTGCTGCACGAGGGAGACCCGTCCCGAACCCATGATGCGGACCACGTGGCCGCCGCAGTTCGTGCAGGTCGGGGTCGACAGAGGGGAGGGGACCCGCTCCCCGTCGGCCTTGTAGACCACGAAGGCATTGCCGTCGCGGTCGACGTGGTGCTCTATTTCGTAGGCCTGTTCCCAACCGTGTCCACATCGCATGCAGGCGAAGGCATAGGCCTCATGGACCGTGGTCACCGCGATCTCACTCATACTTGCTCCTCTTGTCCGCAGGACAAGCCGCTCCCGAGTGTTTCCACCTCCCAGTGCACACCCGCCGAATGTGAAACGCACCGGCTCAGGAGCAGTGTTGATGCGTTCTTGGACTCCTTGGTGAGCCCTTGGCTCGCGCATGGTGCGAGGGCGCCCCGCACGAAACCAGCCGTTGGCGGCGCGCGGGCGTGCACCGCCTGTTCACACCTTCGGGGGGCGCATTTCCCGGCGTCCACACCTCCGCGCGCTGGGCGTCCGGACAGGGCCGACGAGCGCACAATCCCCGCAGCCAAAGGGCTACACAGGGGCGCACTGGGGGCGCATTCACGAGGTGCGGAATGAATTGAGCATTCAATTGAATTCCGCACCTCAACAAAACAGCACGTCCGGTTTGCGCGGTTCGCTTATCTGGTTTTCACTCAATCCGTACGCAAGTACACGCAACCCCGGCTTTTCCACAGAACAGAACGGGAACGCTCATGCACACGGAAATCACCCCCACCACCACGACCGACCTCGACACCGACCTGGAGGCCGCGCTCAACCCGGGCGAGGTCGAGGGCCTGTACCGCGACTCGCGCGAGTGCGCGTACCTGGCGCTTCTCGGGGGTGGCTCGCTGCTCCTCCTCTCGCCGCCCACCCCGCGGCCGAAGAAGGGCTGACTCTCAGCCCATGAACCAGTCAAGCGCTTCGTCCCGGCTCTCGGACGCGGTGCACGACCTGGCGAACGAGGTGGTCCTCGCTCTTAGGAGCGGGGGCCACCTCGCCACGGTGTGCGGCGCGGCCGGAATCCACGAGGACGACAGAACGGGCATCGCCGCGGTACGGGTCATCGGAGCCGACCTGCTGCTGCCCAGCGTGCTGTACGGACAGAACCCGCACCCCGGCGACGTGGCGGTCTTCCACCGCGCGGTGGAGGAGTTCCCGCCGCGACCGGACGCCTCGCCCTCCGCCGCCTGGGGCCACTGGGCGATGCTCTCCACCCTGCACCGGGTGGCCCCCTCCATCACCGTCGGACGACCGCCCGGCGCCACGGCCGTCCTGGACGAGCCCGGTGTCGCCGGCCTGAGCGACGCGCCCTGGCAGGCGTTCTCGCACCAGCTCTCCCTCCTCACGCCGCTCGCCGTCCCGGCGGCGGCGTCTTCCGTCGCGGACGTCGCCCGCGGCCGGGTGACCGACCTCGCGCGCGGCTTCGTCCGCGCGGTGCGCCGCCGCGACTGGCTCCAGGCCTCGGGCACCGGCCGCTGGCTGGCCGCCCTGGGCGGGGAGCCGCCGACGCTCGGTCTCGACCGGGGACTCGACTTCGTCGAGCTCATGGGCGGCCAGGACCCCCGGGTGGCCCTGAACGTCCGCGCCGCCCGGCTGATGACCGAGGAGCGCGGCAGGTGACGGCGGACCAGGCGACGGCGGACCGGGCGACGGCGGCGCGCCCCGGGGGCGGGGGCGCGGCGGAGCACCGGGCCGCCGTCGCCGCGCTCACCGTCCTCGTACGCGAGGTGCGCGACCGCGCTCTGGTCTGGACCGAGGACCACCTGGCCGGCTTCGTCCTCCCCGAGGACGTGCTGGAGCCGCACACCAAGGTCGACCACACCCTCAAGCCGCTCGGCGAACTCGCCCAGCTGTGCAGCACCGCCCACCGGGTCACCGCCCCCGACGATCCGGCCCACACCACCGCCGACCGGCTGGTGGCGTTCGCCTGGGAGCAGACCCGCTCCGGGGATCTGCTGCTGGAACTCCTGCGGTCCGAGCCCTTCGCCGCGTACCCGTTCGAGATCTACGCGGCCTTCGCCGGGCACGGGCTCCGCCACGAGGGCTTCGAGCGGCTCGCCCGCCGGGTCGCGGCCACCCGGGGCTGGGCGGTCACCGAGCAGCACGCCAACCGGCAGCTGGGGCTGATCAACTCCGAGCGCCGGGTGGGCATCGCCCCGCACGCGGACGCCGAGCAGGTGCTGCGCCGCACCTGGCTGGGCGGGCTGTCCGAGCCCTGGATGCTGGAGCGTTCCTCCGGCTACTCCCTGACCCACGCGGCGTACCACGTCACCGACTGGGGAGTCGCCCCCGAGCGGATGCCGGAGGACCTGGACGTCTATCTGCGGACCTGGCTGCCCGCCTGGACGGACGGCTGTCTGGAGAGCCACCAGTGGGACCTCACCGCCGAACTGCTGGCGGTCGGCGCGGGCCTGCCGGGAGCACCGCCGGTGGAGCTGTTCGCCGAGGCCTGGCCCGCGCTCGCCCGGGTGCAGCACCCGAGCGGCTGCCTCCCGGAGACCGGCCCGCCCGTCGCGCCCCGAAGCGCGGCGGACGAGGAGCCGTACCCGTTCCTGGCCTGCTACCACTCCACGCTGGTGACGGTCTTCGCCGCCTCGCTCACCGCGGCCAGGCTGGAAGACCCCACCGCGCCCGCCTTGTCCGCCCCGTCCGCCTTGTCCGCCCCGTCCGCCTCGCCCGAAAGGAAGCACTGCGCATGAGCGGTATCCAGCAGATCCACGAGGTGGGAGCGAAGGCTCTCCAGTGGCTGCACGCCCACCGGGAGGGGTTCCGGCTGGAGGACGACCCCTCCCCCGAGGCCGGGATGCTGGACCGGTTCAAGCCCCTCGGTGAGCTGGCGCTCATCAGCAAGGTGATCTTCCGGGAGGGCGTCGCCGGGTCCCAGCAGGCCTCCCTCGCCCGTTCCCTCCTCGACTTCGCCTGGCACGAGCTGCTGGACTCCGGACACCGGCTGCTGGACGGGCAGCGCCGCGAGCCGCTCTGCCCGGCGCCGATGGAGGTGTACGTACCGTTCAAGGAGCTGGGCTACCGCCACCCGGACCTGGAAGCGGCCGTGCGCCTGAACCGCCGCCTCACCAGCTGGGGCCGGCTGGAGGTGAACCCGGTGCGGCGTCTCGGCATCGCCACGGTCGAGCGCCGGTTCGGGCTGACCGCGAGCGTCCCGGAGGACGAGGCGTTCCAACGCACCTGGCTCGCCGCCCGGCCCGAGCCGTGGACCGTCGAGGGGCACATCGCCTACGACATCACCCACACCGTCTTCCACCTCACCGACTGGGGCCTGTCACCCGACGGACTGCCGCCGGAGATCGCCGACTACCTCGCGCTCTGGCTGCCCGTCTGGCTGGACGACTGGACCGACCTGAAGCGCTGGGACCTCCTCGGCGAGCTGCTGGTGATCGACGCCTGTCTGCCCGAGCCGACGCTCGACCCGGCGGCCTGGGACGCCTTCGCCGCCGCGCAGGAACCGGACGGGGCCATGCCGGTGCTGGAGGGAATGCCCGAGGGCGACCCGGAGTGGGTCTTCGACCTCGTCTACCACCCGACGCTGGTGGCCGCGTTCGCCTCGGCGCTGGCGGTCTCCCGTTCCCTGTCGGACCTCACCTCGGCGGCCTCCGCGTGAGTACGGTCCCCACCCTCGCCCGTACCGCGTCCGACGGCCCCGGCGGCCCGGACCCCGGCGCCGACGCGCGGCTCCTCGCCGGGGCGGCCGAGGCGATCGGCCCGGCACCCGACCTGGTGCTCGCGCTCAGCCGCCACGGGCACCGCACCCTGCACGTCACCGGCACCGCGCCGGAACCGCGGGACCGGCCGCGCGACCGGCTCCGGTACGAGCTCGGCTCGGCGTCCAAGACCTTCACCGGGCTGCTGCTCGCCCGGCTCGTCGCCGCGGGGCGCCTCTCGTACGACGCCCCGGCCGCGGAACTCCTGGCGCCCGGCCACCCGGTGCATCCGTCCCTACGGGCGATCACCCTGCGCCATCTGGTCACCCACACCTCAGGGCTGCCCGGACTGCCCGCCGGCTTCTACCCGCAGGCGGTACCGCGCTGGACCACCGCCCCGTACGCAGGTTACGGCGCCGACCGGGTCGTCCGCGCCTTCCTGCGGACCCGCCCGCGCCACGCGCCGGGGACCCGCTGGCACTACTCGAACTTCGCCGTCGCGGTCCTGGCCCAGACCCTCGCCGCCGCGACCGGCACCCCCTGGGAGGTCCTCGTCCACCAGGAGGTGCTCGCCCCGCTGCACCTGGACGCCACCGCGCTCGGCCCGGGGCGCCCGGGTGCCGACGCGACGGGCCACGGGCGCGGCGGGGCGCCGGTGCCGGTGCTCGACATCGGCGGGTTCGCCGGGGCGGGGGCCGTCCGGTCCACCCCGCACGACCTGCTCACCTTCCTGGAAGCACACCTCGCGGCGAGCGGCGCGTACGCCGGGACCGAGGCGGCCGGGGTCACCCCGTTCGTACCGCCGCCGGACGCGCCGCTCGCCGCCGCGCTGGCGGGGATGCGGCGGCCGGTACTGCGCCGGGGCCTCCGGCACACCCACACCCACACGCTGACGTGGTTCCAGCACGCGTCCCCGCACGGTCCGGTGAACTTCCACGCCGGGGCGACCCCCGGGCAGCAGGCGTTCCTCGGCTACTGCCCGGACTCCGGGACCGCGCTGGCCGCCGTCTGCACCCGGCGGGTGTCGTTCGGGGACCCGTTCGTGGCGACGGTCCACGGGGTGCTGACGGAGTAGGCCGTGTCGTCGAAGTGGCGTCGTCCGGCAGGCGGGACTATCGCAACACGCTGTGGTCAGGGGGCTCAGACGGTGGGCGTGCCCGGCGTGCGGGCGGCGTTCTTCGCGGCGACCACCGCGTCGAACACCTCGCGCTTGGGCAGCCCGGCGTCCGCGGCGACGGCGGCGATGGCCTCCTTGCGGCGCTCCCCCGCCTCCTCGCGGACCTGGACCCGGCGCACCAGCTCCGCCGCGTCCAGCTCCTCGGCGCCGGTGTCGCCCGCGCCCTCCACGACGACGGTGATCTCACCGCGTACGCCCTCGGCCGCCCACACCGCCAGCTCGCCGAGCGGGCCGCGCTTCACTTCCTCGTACGTCTTCGTCAGCTCGCGGCAGACGGCGGCCCGGCGGTCCGCGCCGAAGACCTCGGCCATCGCGGCGAGGGTGTCGTCCAGGCGGTGCGGGGCCTCGAAGAAGACCATGGTGCGGCGCTCGTCGCCGACCTCGCGGAGGCGGCCGAGGCGCTCGCCCGCCTTGCGGGGCAGGAAGCCCTCGAAGCAGAACCGGTCCACCGGCAGACCGGAGAGCGCCAGCGCGGTGAGGACCGCCGAGGGACCGGGCACGGCGGTGACCTTGATGTCCTTCTCGACGGCGGCGGCGACCAGGCGGTAGCCGGGGTCGGAGACGGACGGCATCCCCGCGTCGGTGACCAGCAGCACCCGTGCGCCGCCGGTCAGCGCCTCGACCAGCTCCGGGGTGCGGGCGGATTCGTTCCCCTCGAAGTAGGAGACGACCCGCCCCGTGGTGTGGATGCCGAGCGCCTGGGTCAGGCGGCGCAGCCGGCGGGTGTCCTCGGCCGCTACGACGTCGGCCGTCTCCAGCTCGGCGGCGAGACGCGGCGGGGCGTCCGCCACGTCGCCGATGGGGGTCCCCGCGAGAACCAGCGTTCCGGTCGTCGGCTTTCCAGGCGTTCCAGGCGTTTCAGTCACAGGAACCATCCTCCCAGCCCCGGCGGCCCCCCTCGCACAGATGCTTTCCCTACGATGGCGCGGTGACGAGTACTGCGCCCGACGCCCGGCAGGGCCACGACGCCGGGGACGAACTCCCCGGCGAGCAGCCTTCTCCCTGGGAGCGGCGGCTGCACCGCTTCGGCCACGTGCCCCGGAAGGACATCGGGCTGCGTGAACGCCTCATCCCTCCCTACAACCGGCCGAGCCCCCGCACCTGGGGGGTCCTCGGGGTGCCACCGTCCCTCGCGGACCGGCTGGAAAGGTGGTCGGGGTGGGGCGGCCCGCTCCTGGTGACCCTGGTCGCCGGGGTGCTGCGCTTCTGGCGGCTGGGGCAGCCCGACGCGGTGATATTCGACGAGACGTACTACGCCAAGGACGCCTGGGCCCTGATCAACCAGGGGTACGAAGGCGCCTGGCCCAAGGACGTCGACAAGCTCATCCTGAGCGACCCGTCCCAGGTGAAGGTCCCCGTCGACCCCGGGTACGTGGTGCACCCGCCGGTCGGGAAGTGGGTCATCGGGCTCGGCGAGCAGGTGTTCGGCCTCACGCCGTTCGGCTGGCGGTTCATGGTGGCCCTGCTCGGCACCCTGTCCGTGCTGCTGCTGTGCCGGATCGGGCGCCGGATGTTCCGCTCGACGTTCCTGGGGTGCCTGGCGGGCCTGCTGCTCGCGGTGGACGGGCTGCACTTCGTGATGAGCCGCACCGCACTGCTCGACCTGGTGCTGATGTTCTTCGTGGTCGCGGCCTTCGGCTGCCTGGTGAACGACCGCGACTGGGCCCGCCGCAAGCTCGCCGAAGCCCTCCCGGTGGACGAGGAGGGGGTGCTCCGCCCGGACGCCCGGATCGCGGAGACCCTGCGCCTCGGCCTGCGGCCCTGGCGGCTCGCGGCCGGGCTGATGCTGGGCCTCGCCTTCGGCACCAAGTGGAACGGCCTCTACATCCTGGCCGCGTTCGCCGTCATGTCGGTCCTCTGGGACGTGGGCGCCCGCCGCACCGCCGGCGCGTTCCGCCCGTACGCGGCGGTCCTCCGCCGGGACCTGCTGCCCGCCTTCGTCTCCACGGTCCCGGTCGCGCTGGCCACGTACCTCGTCTCCTGGACGGGCTGGCTGATCACGGACAAGGGGTACGACCGCCACTGGGCGGACACCGAGGAGGGCCGCAGCGGCGGCTGGACCTGGCTCCCCGACTGGCTGCGCAGCCTCTGGCACTACGAACGCCAGGTCTACGACTTCCACGTGGGCCTGACCTCCGGCCACACGTACCAGTCGAACCCCTGGAGCTGGATCGTCCTCGGCCGCCCCGTCTCGTACTTCTACGAGGAGCCCGGCTGCCCCGACTCGGCGACCGGCAAGTGCGCCCGCGAGGTCCTCGCGCTCGGCACCCCGCTGCTCTGGTGGGCGGCCTGCTTCGCCCTGGTGTACGTGGTCTGGCGGTGGCTCTTCCGCCGCGACTGGCGGGCGGGCGCCATCGCCTGCGGGGTCGCGGCGGGGTGGGTGCCGTGGTTCTTCTACCAGGAACGCACGATCTTCTTCTTCTACGCGGTCGTCTTCGTGCCCTTCCTCTGTCTCGCCGTCACGATGATGATCGGCGCGATGATCGGCCCAGCCGCCGGCACCGGCACCCGCGCGGAGCTGGGCCTCCCCACCTCCGACCCCACCGGCGAACGCCGCCGCGCGATCGGCGCGGTGGCGGCGGGGCTGCTGGTGCTGCTGATCGTCTGGAACTTCATCTACTTCTGGCCGCTCTACACGGGGACACCGATCCCGGAGCCGGACTGGCGGAACCGGATGTGGCTGGATTCCTGGGTGTGATGCGGCTGACGCACCCGAGGGCGTTACCACACCCGGTCACTCACGCGGGCCAGGGGGGGCGGGAAAGCGCTCCCCGCCCCCAGCCGAAACCATCGTTCCGGTCTGGTAACAACCTTCGCCGCATCCACGCATGTCCCGTACAGTCATCCTCGCAGACAGGTTCTTGAACATGTTCAAGAAGGATTCTCGGGGGAGGGGCCGCAACCATGCGAGGCGGAGCCAAAGTCGCCATAGTCGGCGGAGTGTTCGTGCTGGTGGCCGGGGGGCTGAGTTACGGGGCGTACTCCGTGCTGTTCGACGGCGGAGGCGGTGACGGCCTGGGCACCAAGGCCGCCGTGGTGAAGACCGGGCCGCCGGACACGAAGGAGATCGCCGAGGCGTCGAAGGCGTTCTTCGCGGCCTGGTCCTCCGGGAAGGGCGCCGCCGCCTCGCAGTTGACGAACAACCCGGTCGAGGCGGAGCCCGTACTGACCGGGTACTCCACCGAGGCGCACATCGAGCACGTGGTGATCACCCCGGGTCCGGCGGTCGGCGCGAAGGTCCCGTACACGGTGAAGGGGACCGTCTCGTTCGAGGGGCAGAGCAAGCCGCTCTCGTACTCCTCCGAGTTGACCGTGGTGCGCGGGCTGACCACCGGAAAGGCGCTCGTCGACTGGCAGCCCACCGTCGTGCACCCGAAGTTGACGGCGGGAGCGACGCTCGTCACCGGGGAGTCGTCCGCGCCGGAGATCGAGGCGGTGGACCGCAACGGCAAGGTGCTGACCGCGGAGGAGTACCCGTCGCTCGGGCCGGTCATCGCCTCCCTGCGCGACCGGTACGGCGCACAGTCGGGCGGCACCGCCGGTATCGAGACGTCGATCGAGAGCGGGGACGAGAACACTCCCGCCATCTCCCTGCTGACGCTCACCAAGGGCAAGGCGGGCGAGGTGAAGACGACCATCGACGCGAACGTGCAGGCAGCGGCGGAGAAGGCCGTGCAGCAGTTCGACGAATCCTCCGTGGTGGCGGTCCAGCCGTCGACGGGCGCGATACGGGCCATCGCCAACAACCGGGCCGACGGCTACAACGCGGCCATGCAGGGCACGCTCGCCCCCGGCTCCACGATGAAGATCATCACGGCGGCGATGATCATCCAGAACGGCCTGGGAACGATCGACTCCCCCGTGGAGTGCCCGTCGACCGTCCCGTGGGAGGGAGTCACCTTCCACAACCTCGACGAGTTCTCCATCCCGAACGGCACGTTGAAGAACGCCTTCGCCCGGTCGTGCAACACCGCCTTCATCAAGCCGGTCAAGCCGCTGACCGAGAGGAAGGTGGCCGGCACGGCACTCGGCCAGGAGGCCCGCGACTACTTCGGTCTGGGCCAGGAATGGCACACCGGCATCGCGTCCTTCGACGGAAGCGTCCCCGAGTCGGCCGGAGCCGAGACCGCTGCCTCCTACATCGGCCAGGGCAAGGTCACCATGAGCCCCCTGGACATGGCGTCGGTCACCGCAACCGCGAAGAACGGTTCCTTCAAGCAGCCCTACCTCGTCGCCCGCGACCTGGACGACCGGCCGTTCGCCACCGCCCAGCCGCTTCCCGGCACCGTGGGACAGCAGTTGCGGGACATGATGCGCTTCACCGCGACCGACCCCAGCGGCACCGGCACCGAGGCCATGGCCTCGGTCGGGGGTGACAAGGGCGCGAAGACCGGGTCGGCGGAGGTCGACGGGCAGGGCAAGTCCAACAGCTGGTTCACCGGATTCAGCGACGACCTGGCGGCGGCCGGGGTGGTCCAGTCCGGCGGTCACGGCGGCACCGCGGCCGGCCCGGTCGTCGCGGCGGTACTGCGCGCGGGGTGAACCCCGAGGGATATCGCTCCTCCTCCGACGACTGGTGCGCCGGGCCCGGCCAGGGCCCGGCGCACCACCATGTCCTGATCCGGACGCCCCGCACCAATACGGTTCTGCACGACGCCCGTTCGCGCGAGTAGCCTGCCGATCATGAGCACTTCCACCACCGGCCCCGACGCCGAGCCCCAGCCGACCACCGCATCCGACGCGCAGGCCGCGCAGTCCGCCGCCGCCGCGCACGCCGAGGCACACCCCCGATTCGCCGCCGCGCTCGCCGAGTCGGGGCTCCAGGTCGAGGTACGCCGCTTCCCCGACGCCACCCGTACCGCCGCCGAGGCCGCCGCCGCGATCGGCTGCGAACTGGCCGAGATCACCAAGTCCCTGGTGTTCGTGGCCGACGGCGTCCCGGTGGTCGTCCTGATGGACGGCGCCTCCCGGGTGGACGTGGAGCGGGTGCGCGAGGTGCTGGGCGCGGCGAAGGTGAAGCGCGCGGGCGCCGACGTGGTCCGCGAGGCCACCGGGTACGCGATCGGGGGCGTACCGCCCTTCGGGCACGTGACGAAGACCCGGGTGCTGGCCGATCAGGGCCTGCTGGAGCACGGAGTCGTGTGGGCGGCGGCCGGGACCCCGCACACGGTGTTCCCGCTCGACCCGAAGAGCCTGATCGCCCACGCGGGGGGCACGGTGGTGGACGTGCGCGAGCGGGCCGCGTGACCCCTCTGGTCGTCTGCGCGGTGCTGCTGGCGGCGTTCACCCACGCCGGGTGGAACGCGCTGGCCCACGCGCTCAAGGACCAGCTGCTCTCCTTCACGCTGATCTCCGGCGGCGGTCTGCTGATCGGCGCGGCCGCCGCGCCCTTCCTGCCGTTCCCGGACGCGGGGGCGTGGCCGTACCTGGGCGTCTCGGCGGTGCTGCATCTCGCGTACATGCTGCTGCTGATGCGGTCGTTCACGCTGGGCGACTTCGGCCAGATGTATCCGATCGCCCGGGGTACGGCCCCGCTCGTGGTGACGGTCCTCGCGGCGGTGTTCGTCGGCGAGCGGCCCGGTGCCTGGGCCACGGCGGGCGTGGCGGTGGCCTCGGCCGGGCTGGTCGGGCTCGCCCTGTGGGGCATCCGGGGATCCGGCAGCCGTCCGGACTGGCCGGCCCTGCTGGCGGCGCTCGGGACGGGCCTCGCCATCGCCGGGTACACCACGGTGGACGGCGTCGGGGTGCGCGCCTCGGGCAGTTCGCTGGGGTACGTCGCCTGGCTGATGATCGCGCAGGGGGTGGCCGTACCGGCGTACGCCCTGTACGTCCGGCGCGGTGAACTGGGCTCCCAGCTGGCCCCGTTGGCGGTACGCGGTCTGCTCGGGGCGGCCCTCTCGGTCCTCGCCTACGGGCTGGTGCTGTGGGCGCAGACCCGCGCGGCGCTCGCCCCGGTCGCGGCGCTGCGCGAGTCCTCGATCCTCGTGGGGGCGGCGCTGGGCGCCCTGCTCTTCAAGGAGCGGTTCGGCGCCCCCAGAATCGCGGCGGCCGGGCTGATGGTGGTCGGTATCGGGCTGATGCTGCACGCGGGTTGAGAGCCGGGCGCCCGCTCACTCCCCCGCCATCGCCCGCCTGAAGCCCGTGTGGACGGCGAGCAGTCCGCCGTCGACCCTGAGCGTGGTGCCGGTGATCCAGGACGCGTCGCGGGAGGCGAGGAAGGCGACGGCGGCGGCGATGTCGTCCGGTTCGCCGACGCGGCCGAGCGGGTAGAGGGCGGCGGCCCGGTCGAGTTCGGCCTCGCGGCCCGTCCAGGCATCGGTGCGCAGGGTGCCGGGGGCGATGAGGTTGACGCGCACCCCGCGTGGTCCCGCATGGCCGGCGAGGGTGCGGGTCAGACTGGCCAGACCCGCCTTCGCGGCGCTGTACGCGTGGCCGCCGAAGTCCTGTTCACCGTTGACCGAGCCGATGTTGACGATCGCGCCCCGGCCGGAGGCGGCGAGGTGCGGAAGGGCGGCGCGGGAGCAGCGGAAGGCGCCGCCGAGGCAGATGTCGAGATCGCGCTGCCAGATCTCGTCGCTCTCGTCCTCGAAGAGTTCGGCGTCCGGGCCCGCCGCGTAGGCGTTGTTCACCAGGACGTCGAGGCGGCCGAAGGCGGCGACCGCGTACGCCACCGCCGCCTCCACGGCCGCCCGGTCGCCGACGTCGCAGGCCAGGGAGTCGGCGGCCCGTCCCTCGTCCCGTATCCGCGCGGCGGTGGCGGCGGCCCGGTCGGGGTCCAGGTCGGTGACGAGGACCGAAGCGCCCTCGGCGGCGAGCCGGCGGGCGGTGGCTGCGCCGACCCCCTGCCCCGCTCCGGTGATGAGGACGCCGTGGCCGTCGAAACGCGGGAGAGCATGGGGTGTCATGGGGGCGACCGTACTGCGGTGGGGCGGGTGTGGTCACGGGTGCTGCACGGAACCGCGCCCACCTGAGATGGAGTTGGACGAGACTCGGGCCGTGCGCACGCGGGGGCCGACCCGCCTCAGAGCGCCGAGCGCACCGCCCGGACCAGGGCCTGGGCGCGCGGGTCGGCGGTGACTCCCTTCTGGAGGCCGTTGGTGACGTAGCCGAGGGCGATACGGGACTCGGGGTCGGCGAAGCCGAGGGAGCCGCCGCGTCCGGGGTGGCCGAAGGAGCCGGGGCCGAGCAGCGGGGCGGCGGGGCCGTGGAGCATGTACCCCAGTCCGAAACGGGTGTTGACGACGAGGACCCGGTCGGCTCCGGAGGATTCCTCGGTGCGGGCGAGGGTGAGGGTGGCGGGGGCGAAGAGGCGGTGGCCGTCGACCTCGCCGATCATCGCGGCGTAGCAGCGGGCGAGGGCGCGGGCGGTGGCGATGCCGTTGGAGGCGGGGAGTTCGGCGGTCCGGTAGGCGGGGTCGTTCTCGTCCGGGTCCGGGTCGATCGCGCCGAAGGCCCGGCGGGTGAGCGAGTGCGGGTCGGCGTACGCCTCGGTGACGGCGCGCTTGGGCCGCATGCGCAGGGCGCCGGGGTCGCCGGTCGCGGGCGGTTCGACGGGGCCGATGCGACCGATGCGGTGGGCTTCGTCGGCGGGGAGCCCGAACCAGAAGTCGAGGCCGAGCGGGCGGCCGATCTCCTCGGCGATCCAGCGGCCGATGGTGCGGCCGGTGGCCCGGCGGACGAGTTCGCCGATGAGCCAGCTGTAGGTCTGGGCGTGGTAGCCGTGGTCGGTGCCGGGTTCCCACTGGGGCCGCTGGGCGGCGACGGCGGCCGCCCCGGTGTGGCCGTCGGCGGCCTCGGCGGGGGTGAGCGGGCGGTCCAGGGCGGGGACTCCGGCGCGGTGGGCGAGGAGGTCGCGTACGAGAACGCGCTCCTTGCCGTTCGCCTTGAACTCGGGCCAGTACGTGCCGACCGGGGCGTCCAGGTCGACCTGCCCGCGCTGGTGGAGCATCAGGGGGACGGCGGCGGCGATGCCCTTGCCCGCCGAGCGGACGATCTGGACGGTGTCGACCGCCCAGGGTTCGGTGCCGTCCACGTCCCTCGTACCGGCCCAGAGGTCCACGACCTTGCGCCCGTCGCGGTAGACGGCGACGGCCGCGCCCCGCTCACCGCGCTGTTCGAAGTTCCGTACGAAGGCGTCCCGGACCGCTTCGAATCCGGGCGCCACCGTGCCCCGTACGTCCACGCCTGCTTCCGCGCTCCCGCTCATCCCCCCATCCTGCATTGCCGCGCAGGTCGAGTGGGGGGCGGGTCAGGCCCCGACGGTCACGGAGCCGGGATCGAAGCCGAAGGGCAGCTCCAGCCGGTGGGCGCGCATGAGTTCCTCGTCGAGGAGGAGGTCCTGCGTACGGTCGTCGGCGGCGATGACGCCGTCGCTGAGGATGACCGCGCGGGGGCAGAGCTCCAGGGCGTACGGAAGGTCGTGGGTGACCATCAGGACGGTGACGTCCAGGGAGCGGAGGATGTCGGCGAGTTCGCGGCGGGAGGCCGGGTCCAGGTTGGAGGAGGGCTCGTCGAGGACGAGGATCTCCGGCTCCATGGCGAGGACGGTGGCGACGGCGACCCGGCGGCGCTGGCCGAAGGAGAGGTGGTGCGGCGGGCGGTCGGCGTACTCGGCCATGCCGACCCGGCCGAGGGCGGTGGTGACCCGGGCCTCCAGTTCGGCTCCGCGCAGCCCGGAGGCGGCGGGGCCGAAGGCGACGTCCTCGCGGACGGTGGGCATGAACAGCTGGTCGTCGGGGTCCTGGAAGACGATGCCGACACGGCGGCGGATCTCCGCGAGGTTCCGCTTCCCGACCGGGAGTCCGGCGACGCGGACGGTTCCGGCACCCGCGTCGAGGATGCCGTTGAGGTGGAGGACGAGAGTGGTCTTCCCGGCGCCGTTGGGGCCGAGCAGCGCGACGCGTTCGCCCCGGGCGACGGTCAGGTCCACGCCGAAGAGCGCCTGGTGCCCGTCGGGGTAGGCGTAGGCGAGGCCGCTGACCTCGAGGGACGGCGGCACGGGGGCGGAGGCGGGAGCCGGGCCTGGGGCGATCGGGCTGTTCATGTGTTCATCCCAGCAGATGTACGGAAGGGGAGGTACGGGGAGTCCGCCGGAGCGTTCTGCGGGCCGTGGGGCGCCGGCCGGCCGAAGGGCTTCTCACAGGGCCCAGCCGAGGAGGCAGACGGCGAGGGCGGGCAGCGGGAGCGCCGCCGCGTACGCCCACTGGGCTCGGGAGGCCGTCACCTGGTCGATGACCGGCATGGTGCCCGCGTACCCCCGGCTGACCATCGCCAGGTGGACCCGCTCGCCGCGTTCGTAGGAGCGGATGAAGAGGGCGCCGGCCGACTTGGCGAGGACGCCCCACTGGCGTACGCCGCGCGCCTCGAAGCCCCGGGAGCGGCGGGCGACGGACATCCGGCGCATCTCGTCGGTGATGACGTCCCCGTACCGGATCATGAACGACGCGATCTGGACGAGGAGCGGCGGCAGCCTGAGCTGCTGGAGGCCGAGCAGCAGGGCGCGGAGTTCGGTGGTGGAGGCGAGGATCACCGAGGCGGCGACGCCGAGGGTGCCCTTGGCAAGGACGTTCCAGGCGCCCCAGAGCCCGGCCACGCTGAGATGGAGGCCGAGGAACTCGGTCCGCTCCCCCGGTACGACGAACGGCATGAGCAGAGCGAACGCCACGAACGGGACCTCGACGACCAGCCGCTTCAGCAGGTACCCGGCCGGAATCCGGGCCACCGCCGCGACGGCGGCGAGCAGCACCGCGTAGAGGACGAAGGCCCAGACCGCCTCGCGCGGGGTGGAGACCACGACGAGGACGAAGCAGAAGACGGCGGCGAGCTTGCAGTGCGGGGGCAGCCGGTGGACGGGCGAGTGCCCGTGCCGGAAGAGCCGGTGTGCGTGGCCGGAACCCATCGGGCGGCTCAGACCTTCTCGGCGAGCGGTGCGGCGGCCGGTCCGGCCGTGAGGTCTCCGCCGTCGTTGCGCCGGCGGCGGATCGCCCAGAACACCGTGCCGCCCACGACGACGGTGACGCCGACGCCGATGACCCCGGCGAGGCCGCCGGAGAGGCGGGCGTCGTCCACGTTCTTCACGCCGTAGTCGGCGAGCGGGGAGTCGGCGGAGGCGTGCTCCTCGGTGTTCCGGTCGATGCCCTTGTCGGCGGCGACCTTCTCCAGTCCGTCGGGGCTGGAGGAGGCGTAGTACGAGACGAATCCGGCCAGCACGAGGGCGGTGAGCAGCCCGGCGGCCAGCAGACCGCGGGTGGAGCGGGACGCGACGGCGACGGCGGGCTTCGGGGCCGCCTTCACGGGTGCGGCGGGGACGGCGTCGATCAGCTGCCCGTCCACGCGGAGCTTGAGCGGATTGGCGAAGCCCTTGGCGCCGTGCACCAGGTCGGGGCGGACCGCGATGACGGCACCGACGGTCGCGGCGGTGATGACGGCCTCGCCGATGCCGATGAGGACGTGGACGCCGACCATCGCGGTGAAGACCTTGCCGATGGAGATGTCGGTGGTGCCGCCGATCCAGTAGATCAGCGTGAAGACGACGGCGGCGGCGGGTACGGAGACGAGCGCGGCGACGAAGGAGGCGACGGTGACGGTGCTCCGGCGGCGCGGGAGGGCCCGCATCAGCACCCGGAAGACCACGTACGCGACGACGGTGGTGGTCACGCCCATGTCCAGGACGTTGACGCCGAGGGCGGTGAGGCCGCCGTCCGCGAAGAGGATGCCCTGCATCAGCAGCACCACGGTGACGCAGAGGACCCCGGTGTAGGGCCCGACGAGTATCGCGGCCAGCGCCCCGCCGAGCAGATGCCCGCTGGTACCGGCGGCGACCGGGAAGTTCAGCATCTGCACGGCGAAGATGAAGGCCGCCATCAGCCCGGCGAGCGGCGCGGTGCGCTCGTCCAGTTCACGGCGGGCGCCGCGCAGGCTGACCGCGACGGCGCCCGCTGCGGCGACTCCGGCGGCCACGGAGACAGGTGCGTTGATGAAACCGTCGGGTACATGCATGGAAGGGCTCCGCTTCTGCGGGGTCGGCGGGGACAGCGATGCGGCGTGCGGGCACGGGTCTACGACCCGGCACGGACCGGAACCCGCCAATCATAGGGCGTTCTTGCGAACCATGCGCAAGAGCGCATGTCCTACATTTACGCGCCGCGCACGCGCCGTGAAATATGGGACATTAGATTGCAAAGCGTTAATAACAGGAGGAGTCGGCCGATGTCCCCCGTGATCGAAGAACACACCCGGGCCCGCCTCATCACCGACGGCCCGCTCACGCGCCCGGTCCCGGTCGACCTGCGCTACGACGCCGACGGCGACCCCGGCACCGTCCACCTCGTCTTCGACGGCGGCGCCGACTGGGCGCTCCGCCGCGACCTGCTGGAGGACGGCATGAACATGCCGGTCGAGAGCGGCGAGGTGCGCCTCTGGCCCGCCGGGCGGGCGCAGTTGATGCTGGAACTGCACTCGACCGGCGGAGTCGAGGTCTTCCAGATCGAGAACGCGGCGCTTCAGCGCTTCCTGGGCCGCACGCACGCCGAGACCGCCCCGCCCGCCGCCGCCGGGCGCTGAGCCCCGCCGCGTCCCGTACGCCGACGTACCGACGTACCCACGTGCCTGCGTGCCCACGTACGAAGAAAGCCCCCGTGCCGCTCGCACGGGGGCTTTCTTTCGCACCGGCACCCGTCCCCACAGATGTCGGCGCACCCGGTGCCGCGCCCCGCTCAGGCGTGGCACCGGAGTCCGGTGGAGCCGGCCGGACCGGGCGGCCCGGCCGGCTCGGGGGCCGTCAGACCCGGCTGAACTCGCGTCCGCCGCCGGCCTGGCCGCTGTCGCCCGTGTCGGCCGCGACGTGCTTGGCCAGCCCCTCGCCCTCGACGTCGACGTTCGGCAGGGCACGGTCCAGCCAGCGCGGGAGCCACCAGGCGCGCTTGCCCAGCAGGGCGAGCACGGCGGGGACGATCGCCATACGGACCACGAAGGCGTCGAAGAAGACGGCGATGGCGAGGCCGAAGCCGATCATCTTGATCATCGCCTCGGTGGAGCCGATGAAGCCGCCGAAGACCGCGATCATGATGATGGCCGCCGCCGTGACCACGCGGGCCCCGTGCTTGAAGCCGGTCTCGATCGCCTTGTGCGGGGTCTCCCCGTGGACGTACGCCTCCCGCATACGGGTGACGAGGAAGACCTCGTAGTCCATGGCCAGGCCGAAGACCACACCGACCATGAAGATCGGCATCATCGACATGATCGGGCCGGTCTGCTCCACGCCCAGCACGGAGGCGAGCCAGCCCCACTGGAAGACGGCGACGACCGCGCCGAGCGCCGCGACGACCGAGAGCAGGAAGCCGAGGGCCGCCTTCAGCGGGACGAGGATCGAGCGGAAGACCACCATCAGCAGCAGGAAGGCCAGGCCGACGACGAGCCCCAGGTAGGGCAGGAGCGCGTCGTTCATCTTCTGCGAGAAGTCGACGTTCATCGCGGTGGCGCCGGTGACCAGCACCTCGGCTCCGGTGTCGCTCCTGATCTGCTGACCGGCGTCGCGGATCTGGTGCACCAGTTCCTCGGTACCGGCCGAGCTGGGCCGGTCCTTCGGGACGACGGTGATCGTCGCGGTGTCGCCGGCCTTGTTGAAGACGGCCGGGGTGACCGCCTTGACGTGCCCGAGCGACTCGATCTCGTCGGAGACCTGCTGGACGGCGACCTTGCCGTCCGAGCTGTGCTGGGTGTCGACGACGATCATCAGCGGCCCGTTGAACCCGGGGCCGAACCCGTCCGACAGCATGTCGTACGCCTGGCGCTGGGTGGTGCTCCTGGGCTGGGAGCCGTCGTCCGGCAGGCCCATCTCCAGCGAGGCGGCCGGCAGGGCGATGGCGCCGAGGCCGAGGACGCCGATGACCAGTACCCAGACCGGGCGGCGCAGCACGAACCGGGCCCAGCGGGTGCCCGCGTTCGGCTTCGCGTCGGGGCGTTCCGCCGCGGCGGCGGCCTTGCGCGCCTTGCGGCCCATGATCCGCCGGCCCGCGAAGCCCATCATCGCGGGGACCAGGGTGAGGGCGATGAGGACCGCGATGACGACCGTGCCGGCTGCGGCGAAGCCCATCTTCGAGAGCATCGGGATGTTGACGACGGCGAGGCCCACGAGGGCGATGACGACGGTCAGGCCGGCGAAGACGACGGCGGAGCCGGCCGTGCCGACCGCCCGTCCGGCGGCTTCCTCGGGTTTCCGGCCCTCGGCGAGTTCCGCGCGGTACCGGGAGACGATGAAGAGCGCGTAGTCGATGCCGACCGCGAGGCCGATCATCATCGCCAGGGTGGAGGTGGTGGTGCCGAGGTCCAGCACGTTGGCGAGAGCCGTGATCGAGGTGACGCCGATGCCGACGCCGATGAGCGCGGTCAGCAGCGGGAGTCCGGCGGCGACCAGCGAACCGAAGGTGATGACGAGCACCACCGCGGCGATGACGACACCGATGACCTCGGTGGCGCCGGTCTCCGGCATCGCCTGGAGCGCGTCACCGCCGATGGCCACGGTCATCCCGCTCGCCTCGGCGTGCTTGCCCGCCTTTTCCAGGGCGTTCTTCGTGCCGTCGGTCAGGTTGGCCGACGCCTCGTCGTAGGAGACCGAGATGTACGCGGTCGAGCCGTCCTTGCTGACGGCGTTCGCCGTGAACGGGTCGGTCACCGAGGCGACCTGCCCGGAGCCGGACTTCAGCTCGCCGACGATCTTCTCGACCTCGGCCTTGTGCGCCGGGTCGGTCACCTTCTGCCCGTCCGGGACGTCGAAGACGACCCGGGCGGTGGCGCCCTCGGCGTTGGAGGCGGGGAAGCGCTGTTCCAGCAGGTCGAAGGCCTTCTGTGCCTCGGTGCCCGGGATCGAGAAGGAGCTGGAGGTGGCGGGCGTCGCGGTGGCGGCACCGAAGATGCCGAGCCCCAGCAGGACAACCCAGATCAGGGCGACATAGCCCCGCTTGCGGAACGCGAGGCGCCCGACTTTGTAAAGGAATGTGGCCACGGAGGGAGGCTCCCGGTCAGGTCGTGTGCGGGAAATCGGCGTGAGGAACCAGCCCGACGACGAGAGCGGCGTGTCAGGTGGAGCGGGTGGGGAGGACCGCCGGGGGAAGGCGGCCGGGGACGCCGGACTCCTGGGTGGGGTCCGGCGGGTCGGAGTCGGACGACACCTCGGTGGGTGGGGTCCGACGGGTCAGGGTTGGACGACGCCCAGGGCCGGGAGGACCACGGAGTCGACGTATTCGAGGAGGAACGCCTGGTCCACGGTCTCGCCGTCGACCAGGTGACGGGCGCCGAGAGCGCCCATCAGCATGTGCGGTACGTATTTGAGCGCCGGGTTGTCCGGGTTCAGTTCGCCCCGTTCGACACCCCTGCGCAGCAGCAGGGCGAGACCGGCCAGTTCCGGCTCGACCAGCAGTTCCCGCAGGGCCTGGTGCAGATCGGGATTGTCGTGGACGGCATGGCTCAGGCCCCGCATCAGCGCGGAATCCTGTTCCATGCGGCAGTCGTCGGTACGGGTCACGACGGCGTGGAAGTCCCCGCGCACCGAACCCGTGTCGATGTCGGCGACGCCCACCGGCTTGTTGTGCCGCAGGGCTGTCGCCACCAGCTCGGGCTTGCTCCCCCACTGGCGGTAGAGGGTGGCCTTGCTGGAGTGGGTGCGGGCCGCGACGGCGTCCATGGTCAGGGCGTCGTAGCCGACCTCGCGGAGCAGGTCGAGGACGGACGCGAACAGCTCGCTCTCGCGCTCAGGCGTGAGCCTGGTGCGTGCCATGGGCACCGCCCTCCTTCCGCACTCCGTGCGCGACCGCTCCGTACGCGGCTTCCGTACGTCACTCCGGTACGTCCCGGTTCGTCCACAGGAACGAAACCGTTTCGTACACCTTTCGACCATCCGAGCGTACGTCCACCCCGGAGCGAAACGGGACCGTCTCGCTTGTGGGGAGTGCCACACGTTTTCTGCGTCACAAGTTGCCCCGGACCCCGCGCACCGAAAGCATGGGTGGGGTGAGTGACGACGTCGCGTATCTCCGTTTCCCGCACCTCCACCAGGACTTGCTCTGCTTCGCGGCCGAGGACGACCTCTGGGTCGCCCCCCTCGCCGCCGCCGGGCACCGGCCGGGCCGCGCGTGGCGGCTGACCGCCGACCGCACCCGGGTCAGTCACCCGCGCTTCTCCCCCGACGGGAGCCACATCGCCTACACGACCTGGCGCACCCTCGATCCCGAGATCCACCTCGCGCCGGTCGGCGGCGGACCGGCCCGCCGCCTCACCTACTGGGGCTCGACCGACGCCCGGGTCTGCGGCTGGACCCCCGACACCGGCGAGGGCGCGCAGATCCTGGCCGTCTCCTCGCACCGGCAGCCGTTCTCGTACTTCTCCTGGGCCTACAGCGTGCCCACCGACGGCTCCCCCGGCGGGCGCCTGCCCTGGGGCCCGGTCTCCGACATCGCCGTCGCCGACATCGACGGCGAGCGCCGCACCCTGCTGCTCACCGGGACGCCGCCGCACGAGCCGGCCGCGTGGAAGCGGTACCGCGGAGGCGCCATGGGGCGCCTCTGGCTGCACGGGCAGCGGCTGCTGCCGGACATCGGGGGCCACCTCGACGCCCCGATGTTCGTCGGCCGCCGGATCGCGTTCCTCTCCGACCACGAGGGCGTCGGCAACCTCTACTCCTGTCTGATGGACGGCACCGACCTGCGCCGCCACACCGACCACGACGCCTTCTACGCCCGCCACGCCTCCAGCGACGGCACCCGGGTCGTCTACCAGTGCGCCGGGGAACTCTGGCTGGCCGGGGACCTGGAGGACCCGGCCGCCACGCCCCGGAAGCTGGAAGTCCGGCTCGGCGGCCCGCGCACCGGGCGCCGTACGTACCAGGTGCCGGCCGCCAGCCACGTCCGCTCGCTCTCGGTGGACGAGACGGGCCGGGCCAGCGCGGTCAACGTGCGCGGCTCGCTGTACTGGCTCACCCACCGCGACGGCCCCGCGCGCACCATCACCGACACCCCGGGGGTACGGGTCCGGCTGCCGGAGATGCTCGGCAGCGGCGACAGCGTCGCGTACGTCACCGACGCGGACGGCGACGACGCGGTGGAGATCGCCGCCCTGCCCCGCGCCACCGGCGACCGCCCCACCCGCAGGCTCGCCTCCGGGCAGCTGGGCCGGGTGCTGGAGATGGCCTCCGACCCGGAGGGCGAACGCCTCGCCATCGCCTCGGACGACGGGCGGCTGCTGCTCCTGGACACGGAGGACCCGGCGGAGGCGGATGCCACGGCGGCGGCGGGCGCCTCGGGAACGGGCGCTTCGGGACCTGGCACCCAGGCGGACGGCACCCCGGCCGGTACGGAGCCGCCGGGGTCGGGGCCGGGCGGGTCCACCCGGGCGGACGTGTTCCGGGCGCGGGCGGAGGGGGTGGTCGAGGGCGCCGAGCGGGCCGAGGCGGTCGAGGCGACGGCGGTGGCCGCACTCGCCGAAACCTCGGGGCCGGAGGAGTCGGAGAAGCCGGCCAAGGGGCCGCAGGCCGCAGGTGAGTCCGAACCGGAGGCCACCGGTGAGGCGCCCCCGCCGCCCCCCGCCCAGGTCACCGAGCTCATCCGCTCGGTCAACGGCCCCGTACGCGACCTGGCGTTCTCGCCGGACGGTGCCTGGCTCACCTGGTCGCACCCGGGCATCGGCCGTTCACTGCGGCAGATCAAGCTGGCCCGGATCTCCGGGCCGGGCGCGCCGGTGATCGTCGACGTCACCAACGGCCGTTTCGAGGACGAGAATCCGGTCTTCACGGAGGACGGCCGGTACCTCGCGTTCCTCTCCTGGCGCGGCTTCGACCCGGTGTACGACGTGCACACCGGCGACCTCTCGTTCCCGCTGGGCTGCCGCCCGTACCTGGTGCCGCTCTCCTCCGCCACGCCGTCGCCGTTCGCGCTCTCGCCGGACGGCCGCCCGGCGGCGGGCGGGCTGGACCCGCTGGACCTGCCGGACACCACCACGAGCGAGAGCACGGCACCGGTCTCCGTCGAGTTCGAGGGGCTGGAGAACCGGGTGGCGCCGTTCCCGGTCGCCGCGTCGAAGTACTCCGCTCTGCGCCCGGTCAGCGGGGGCGGGCTGGTCTGGCTGCGGTGGCCGATCTCGGGGGCGCTCGGCGAGACCTTCGCCAACCCGGCGGACATGTCGGGCCGCCCGACGCTGGAGCACTTCAACATCGCCAAGGCCCGCAAGACCGAACTCGTCGACCACCTCGACTGGTTCGCGGTCAGCGGCGACGCGACCCGGCTGGTCGTCATGGACGACGGGGAGTTGCGGGCCGTCCCGTCCAACGAGTCCGGCGACAGCGACTCCACCACCTATCTTGACCTGCGCCGCATCCTGCACGAGGTGGACCCGGCGGCCGAGTGGCGGCAGGCGTACGACGAGGCGGGACGCATCATCCGCTCGTACTTCTGGGAGCCGGACATGTGCGGGATCGACTGGTCGGGGGTGCTCGACCAGTACCGCCCGCTCCTCGAACGCGTCTCCTCCCCCGACGAGTTCGCCGATCTGCTCCGCGAAGTACTGGGCGAGCTGGGCACCTCGCACGCGTACGTCTCCCCCGCCCGCCGCAACGAGGGGCCCCCGCACTACCAGCGGGCGATCGGCCTCCTCGGTGCCAACTTCGTCTGCCGGGACGGGGCCTGGACCATCCGGCGGGTCCTGCCCGGCGACTCCTCCGACTCCAAGGCCCGCTCCCCGCTCGCCGGTACGGGCATCCGGGAGGGCGCGGTCCTCACCCACGTCGACGGCCGCCCGGTCGACCCGGTCACCGGCCCCTACCCGCTGCTGACGGCGGCGGGCGGCACGACGGTCGAGCTGACCTTCCTCCCGCCGGGCGGGCAGGGCCGCCCGCGCCGCGTCGCGATCGTGCCACTGGTGGACGAACGCCCGCTGCGCTACCAGGACTGGGTGGCCAAACGCCGCGAGGTCGTACGGGAGTTGAGCGGCGGGAAGTGCGGCTATCTGCACATCCCGGACCTCGGCGGCTCCGGCTGGGCGCAGTTCAACCGCGACCTCCGCATGGAGGTGTCCCGGCCCGCGCTCATCGTGGACGTACGCGGCAACGCGGGCGGCCACATCAGCGAGCTGGTGGTGGAGAAGCTGACCCGCAAGATCCTCGGCTGGGACCTGACCCGCAACGCGCAGGCGGTCTCGTACGCGTCCAACGCGCCGCGCGGTCCTGTGGTGGCACTCGCGGACGAGGCCACCTCCTCCGACGGCGACATGATCACCGCTGCGTTCCGGCTGCTGAAGCTGGGGCCGGTGGTCGGCCAGCGCACCTGGGGCGGGGTGGTCGGCATGACCGGGCGCCACCGGCTGGGCGACGGCACGGTGATCACGGTGCCGATGAACGCCGCCTGGTTCGACACGTACGGCTGGTCGGTCGAGAACCATGGGGTCGAGCCGGACATCGAGGCACTGCGCACCCCGCTCGACTGGGCGGAGGGCCGCCACGCGGTGCTGGACGACGCGGTGCGGCTCGCGCTGGAGCTGCTGGAGGAGCAGCCCGCGGCGACCCCGCCGACGTACGACGCGGTACCGGACCTGCGCAGGCCGCCGCTGCCGCCGAGGTAGGGGGGCGATGCCCCAGGACAGGGGGCAAGGCCTCCGAGCGCACGGAAGAGGCGCATCCTGTCGTCCGGATGCGCCTCTTCCGTGCGTACCTGCCGGCGCGGGGCCGGTCACAGCCTCGGGCCGTCAACGGTCAAAGCGCTCGCGGGCCTTGTCGGCCGCGTCGTCGGCGCGGTCCTGGAGGCCCGACTTCTCGTCGCGGTCGCCGGCATCCTTGGCGCGGTCGCGCGCGGCGTCCTTGCCCTGGCCGGACTTCTGCTTGACCTGGTCGGCGAGTTCCTGCGCCTTGTCCTTGAACTGGTCTGCGATACCCATGCTGTTCACTCCTGTGGGGTGCGCGGGGTCTGGGGAGGCCGCCCTGTGAAGGGCGGCCTCGCTCAGCCTCGCACGGTCGGACATACCGCGCATTTTGATCTTTCACGCTGCGTGCCGACCGGCCTGCCGCCCCGTGTTCCGACCGGTCAACGGCGGGGAGTGCGCGCCTCCGTGTCCGCCGCTCCACCGGCTCCCACCAGCCCCTTGGGGATGGCGTCGAGCCGTGAGGCGAACCGTTTCATCTCGCGCGCCCCGACCGTGCCGATGAGCGTGGGCAGGTAGCCGCGCACCGACTGCATGCCGCGCAGCCACCACTGGGCGTAGACGTGCGAGGAGCGCCGCTCGATACCGGTCACGATCCGGTCGACCGCCGGGCCCAGCGGGTAGGTCCGGTTCGCGGGCCAGGGCAGCCGCCCCCGCAGCTCCCGCATGACCTCGTCCTGGTCGGCGCCGCGCACCATGTCGGTGTCGGTCCAGGAGAGGTAGCCGACACCCACCCTTACGCCCCGGTAGCCGACCTCGGCCCGCAGGCTGTGGGCGAACGCCTCGACGCCCGACTTCGAGGCGCAGTACGCGCTCATCATCGGCGCCGGGGTGATCGCGGCGAGCGACGCTATCTGGAGGAAGTAGCCGCGGCTCTCCATCAGCACGGGCAGGAACGCCCGGCCGGTCACCGCGCTGCCGATCAGGTTGACCTCGATGACCCGGCGCCAGGCCACCGGGTCGGAGTCGACGAACGGCCCCCCGGTGGCGACCCCGGCGTTGGCGACGACCACGTCCACCTTGCCGAAGCGGGCCTTCACCTCCTGGGCCACCTGCTCCATCGCCTCGTGGTCGGTGACGTCCGCGTACCAGTGGGCGCTCTCCCCGTACAGCCGCTCCGAGACCTGCTTCAGCTCCTCCGGCTCCAGGCCGACCAGGGCCAGCGTGGCGCCGCGCGCCGACAGCTTGCGGGCGAGCAGTTCGCCCACGCCGCGGGCGGCGCCGGTGACGACGACGACCTGTCCTTCGAGGCTCCGTCCGGCGCTCATACGACGTCCTCCTTCTCGTTCGTGGCGGTCCCGGTCAGGTGACCGGCGACAAGTTCGCGGATCTTCGCGGTGACGGCTTCCGGTGCTTCGAGCGGCGTCATGTGCCCCATGCCGGGCAGTTCGGTGAGGTCGAGGAACTCCGGCAGGGCCGCCGCGAGCGCGCGGGCGTGCGCGGGCGGGGTCATCCGGTCCTCCAGGCCCACCAGCACGGCGGTCGGCACCCGCAACTCCGCCACGTCCAGGTCGAGATCGAGCTCCGAGAGCACGCGCCCCCAGGACGCACGGGCCTGCCGGGGGCAGGCGTGCACGATGCGCGCGCAGATGTCGACCCGCTCGGGCGACGAACCGGGGCCCATCGTGGCGTACTTGAGCAGGCCCCGGGTGACGGGCGTGACCGGTCCCAGCGGAAGGGCCGCCAGCAGGAGGGCCCGGGTCCCGCCGGTCCGCACGGCCTTCGGCCCGACGAACACCCGCGCCTCGTCCGCCAGTCGCCCGCTGCCGGTGCTGCACAGCAGGACGGCGGCGGCGTGCTCCCGGAACCGGGGGCGGCGGGCGGCGGCCATCAAGGTCATCCCGCCCATGGAGTGTCCCGCGAGCACCGCCTTGCGGCCGGGCGCGAGGGTGGCGGCGAGCACCGCCTCCAGGTCGTCGGCGAGGGCGTCCGTACTGTGGCCGCCGGGGCCGACGTCGGGGCTGCCGCCGTGCCCGCGCTGGTCGTAGGCGATGACCCGGTGGTCGGTGGCGAGCTCGGCGATCTGGGCGGCCCAGAACCGGGTGCTGCACGTCCAGCCGTGCGAGAGGACGACGGCGGGCGCCTCCTCGGGGCCGTGCACCTCGACGTGGATGCGGGAGCCGTCGGCGGAGACGGCGAAGAGCGTCCGCGCGGGTACGGGCACGGGGTTCCCGGAACGCTGCCGCGCGTGTCCTGTACTCATCGGGCCGCCTCCTCTGTCACGGGCCGGTCCGGTCCGGCGGGCTTCGTGTTCGGTGCTGTCTGCTGCGTCTGCTGTGCTGCCTCGGGTGCCTTCGGCCCCTGGGAGGGCTTCCCGGACCCGCCGGCCCTCTGGGCGACCACCGTAGGCGGCCGTACGGTCGCGGGGGCGCGGATCACGTCGTACTCCGCCAGATCGACTGACCTGGTGGCGCGGCGGAAGTCCGCCGTGGTACCGGGCCAGACGGTGGTGTTGCGGCCGTTCTCGTCCAGGTACCAGCTGGTGCAGCCGCCCGTGTTCCACACGGTGCGCTCCATCCGCCGCTGGACGCGGTCGTTCCACCCGTCGACCGCGGCGGGGCGCGCGGCGAGCGCGGTACCGGTGCCGAGCACCTTCAGCTGCCGCAGATAGTCGGCCATGTAGTTCAGCTGCGACTCGATCATGAGGATCATCGAGGAGTTACCGAGCCCGGTGTTCGGGCCGATGATGGTCATCCAGTTGGGGAACCCCGCGGCGGTGGCGCCGCGCAGCGAGCGCATGCCGGTCTTCCAGCTCTCGGCGAGGGTGATGCCCTCGGCGCCGACGACCCGTTCGGCGATCGGCATGTCGGTGACGTGGAAGCCGGTGCCGAAGATGATGGCGTCGACCTCGGTCTCCGTGCCGTCCGAGGCGACGAGCGTCGACCCCCGCACCTCGGCGAGGCCGGAGGCCACCACGTCGACGTTGGGGCGGGCGAGCGCCGGGTAGTAGGTGCTGGAGAGCAGGATGCGCTTGCACCCGATGCGGTACGACGGAGTGAGCTTGGCGCGCAGCACGGGGTCCTTGATGGCCCGCGCCATGCCCGCCTTCGCCAGGGACTCGATCAGGCCGAGCCCGTCCGGGTACTTCGTGAAGGCGCTGACCTGCAACTCCCTTATCCCCCAGAGCAGTCCGCGCCGCGCGGTGCCGGTGGCGGGGACCGTGCGGTGCAGCCACCGCTCGGCCTTCCCGATGGCACGGTCGACGCGCGGCATCACCCAGGGCGGTGTCCGCTGGAAGAGCGTCAGCCGTCCCACTTTCGGCTGGATGGCGGGGACTATCTGGATGGCGGAGGCGCCGGTGCCGATCATCGCGACGCGCTTGCCGGCCAGGTCGTAGTCGTGGTTCCAGCGGGCGGAGTGGAAGACCTCGCCCGGGAAGCCGCCGAGCCCGGGGACGTCCGGCATCTTCGGGTCGGAGAGCGGCCCGGTCGCGGAGACGACGACGTCCGCGACGATCGTCGTGCCGTTGGCGCACTCGATCACCCAGTTGAGCGCCTCGGTGTCCCAACGCATCACCTCGACCTCGTGGTTGAGCCTGAGGTGCGGCCGGATCCCGAAGGTGTCGGCCACCCGCTCCAGGTACGCGCGTATGTGCTCCTGGCCGGAGAAGGTGCGCGGCCACTCGGAGTTGGGAGCGAAGGAGAAGGAGTAGAGGTGCGAGGGCACGTCGCAGGCGCACCCGGGGTACGTGTTGTCGCGCCAGGTGCCTCCCACGGACCCGGCCCGCTCCAGGACGACGAAATCGGTGATGCCTTCGCGGCGCAGCCGGACCGCGGCCCCGAGGCCCCCGAATCCGGATCCGATCACCGCCACCCGTACGTGCTCGTGCTCGTGCTGGGCCATGCTGCCGCCTCCCGCGGTACGTCACACGACACTGCCAGCAATCACTGGCACCTTTCGGAGAGTAGAGCAGGCGCGTACCGATGGGTAGAGGGCAGAGCAAGGAAGTTACCGGCGGTACAACTTGGCGCCGGGGCGCGCGCCCGCGCCCTCGCCGCCGTCATGGGGCGCCGACAGCCCTGCTCACCATCCGGTGCGAAGTCGTAAGGTTCGCTCTGTGGCCGAAGGACATGAGCAACGCGAATACCGCATGGAGGAACTGGCCGAGGAGGCCGGCATCACCGTGCGGACCCTGCGCTTCTACCGCGAGCGCGGTCTCATCCCACCGCCCCGCCGCGAGGGGCGCATCACCTGGTACGACAGCCACCACCTGGCACGACTGCGCACCATCACCGGCCTGTTGGAGCGTGGCCACACCCTCAACGGCATCGCCGACCTCGCCGCCACCTTCGAGAGCGGCCGCGACGTCGCCGAGGTACTGGGCCTGGGCGAGCCCACCGAGGAGACCCCGGTCCGGCTCACCCCGGAGCAACTCGCCGACTACTTCGAGGGCGAGGTCACCCCGGAGAACCTCGCCACCGCCCTCGATCTCGGCTATCTCGCCACCGACGGCGACGAGATCGTCCACATCAGCCGTCGCCTGTTGGAGGTATCGGCCGAACTGGTGCGCGAGGGCGTTCCGTTGGCCACCGTGCTCTCCACCGGCCGCCGCATCCGCGAGCACGCCGAGGCCCTGGCCGAGATCTTCGTACGCGTCATCCAGGTGCACGCGGCGGACAGCCCCATCGACAAACTCCGCCCGCTGGCCCGCGCGGTCGTGGACGCGGAGCTCTCGATGGCCCTGGACCGGCGGCTGCGCGAGGCGGACGAGGACGAGGGGGCACACCACGAGCATGACCGTTGAATCAGCCTTCTCCATGAAGGAGTTGAACGCCGGCTCCTCGGACGCGGCTCGTCCTGGGCCGTCGTGGCACTCGGCTCGGGCCCCTCGGCGGCTCAGTGTTCGTACGCCACCGTCACCGGCGCGTGGTCGCTCCACCGCTCCGGGTGGGTCGCCGCGCGCTCGACCCAGGCCTTGACGGCGCGGGCCGCGAGGCCGGGCGTCGCCACCTGGTAGTCGATCCGCCAGCCCGCGTCGTTGTCGAAGGCGCGGCCCCGGTAGGACCACCAGGAGTACGGCCCCTCCTGGTCCGGGTGGAGGGCGCGCACCACGTCCACGTACGCGGCCTCCTCGAAGACCCGGGTCAGCCACTCCCGCTCCTCCGGGAGGAAGCCGGAGTTCTTCCGGTTCGACTTCCAGTTCTTGAGGTCGGCCTCCTGGTGGGCGATGTTCCAGTCGCCGCAGACGACGACCTCACGCCCCTCGGCGGCGGCCCGCTCCTTGAGCCCGGCCAGGTAGGGGAGGAAGGCCGCCATGAAGCGCTCCTTCTCGTCCTGGCGCTCGGTGCCCACCTCGCCGGAGGGCAGGTACAGGCTCGCGACGGTGACGCCCGGGAGGTCGATCTCGGCGTACCGGCCGCTCAGGTCGAACTCCTCGGCGCCCTCGATCCCGAACCCGCCGAAGCCGATCTGCACGCGCTCCGGCGCACGCCGCGAGTAGAGGGAGACGCCCGCACGCCCCTTGGCGGCGGCCGGTGCGTGCACCACGTGCCAGCCCTCGGGCTGCCGCACCTCCTCGGGGAGCTGGGCCGCCTCCGCGCGTACTTCCTGGAGGCACACGACATCGGCTCCGGTCTCCGCGAGCCAGGGGACGAAGCCCTTCTTCGCGGCGGCGCGGAGCCCATTCACGTTGACGCTGGTGACGGTAAGCACCCAGAAACAGTACCCAACCGCAGGCCCGTACATATGTACGCTTACCTCCGTGAATATCCAGCGCCGGTCGTACGACCACCCTGACGCCGTCAAGCTCAACGACGAGGTCCAGCTCGAATACATCGAGCGCTACCAGGACGGCGGCGACCAGACCTACCTCGATCCCACCATGTTCGAGCCCCCCAACGGCCTGTACCTCCTCGCCTACGACGAGCGGGAGCGCCCGGTGGCGACCGGCGGCTGGCGCGCCATGGAGCAGGACGAGGAGGGCTACTCGGACGGCGACGCCGAGGTCAAGCGGATGTTCGTCGTCCGCGAGGGACGTGGCCAAGGTCTCGCCCGCCGCATACTCGGCCTGCTGGAGGAGGACGCCCGCGCCGCCGGCCGCACGCGCATGGTCCTGGAGACCGGCGACAAGCAGCCCGAGGCCATCGCCCTGTACACGTCGAGCGGGTACACGGTCTGCGAGAAGTTCGGCCACTACCGGACGTACGAGAACAGCATCTGCATGGCCAAGCCGCTCCAGGAGTCCTGACCACCACACCCGCCCCGCGCTTCAGCCGCGGGGCCGGAACGGCCGGTCCGGCAGGGGCACCCGCTCCAGCTTGTCGGGGTTGCGGACGACCCGGATGCCCACGATGCCGTCCGGGCTCGTCTCCAGTACGAGCACGTCGTCGGTGACCCCCGCCACGGTGACCAGCAGACCGGGCTCGCCGTTCACGTCGACCGGGTGGTACCCCGTGTCGGGCAGCGGCGCGGACATCACGCCGAGGAGCCAGCGGGCCACCTTGTCCGCGCCGTGGATCGGCCGCAGCGCCGCGTGGACCTTGCCCCCGCCGTCCGACCAGACGGTCACGTCGGGGGCCAGCATCTCCAGCACCCGGTTCAGGTCGCCGCCGACGCACGCCGCCAGGAACTCGTCGGTGACCCGGCGGCGCACCTCGGGCGCCGCCTCGTAACGCGGCCGGCGCGCCCGTACGTGCGAGCGCGCCCTGCTCCCGGCCTGCCGCACCGCCGGTTCCGTACGGTCGACCATCGCGGCGATCTCCGCGTACGGATAGCCGAAGACCTCCTTGAGGACGAAGACCGCCCGCTCCAGCGGCGACAGCGACTCCAGCACCACCAGCATCGCCAGCGAGATCGCCTCCGCCTGCTCCACCGCGTCACTCACGTCGGGCGCGGTGACCAGCGGCTCGGGCAGCCACGGCCCGACGTACGCCTCCCGCCGCGCGGTCGCCGAGGTCAGCCGGTTGAGCGAGAGGTTGGTGATCGTACGGGCCAGATAGGCGCCGGGGCTGTCGATCCGGGCGTGATCGACCTTGCTCCAGGCCAGCCAGGTGTCCTGGAGCAGGTCCTCGGCGTCCGCCGCGCTGCCCAGCATCCGGTAGGCGATGCCGAACAGGGCCGCGTGGTGCTCCTGGAAGCGTGCGAGCGCCTCTTGGGAGTCGGCACCGTTCATGACGCGGACCACCTCGCCCGGGAAGGGCGGGGCGCGCTGCGCGCGGGGGCGGTCGGTACGCGGGGCATGGCGTGCCTCCTGGGTCGGGTCGGTCTCCACATGAGTGACAGAACAGCCCCCCGCGATGTGACAGGCGCGCCCGGCGCACCGGAGCGGCGAGCACCGAGGCTCGCTCAGGTCGATGCCGGTCGCCTTCGTCCCCCGGGCCGCGAGCAGGACGGTATCGCGGCCGACGGCGCGGCCGGGGTCCGGTACCGGCCCGGACGCATCGCTCAACAGCACTGCGAACGCTTCGGGTTCGGCGGCGGGACCATGTCCTTCGTGGCGGACTCGTACGTGTGGACGCCGCCTTCGTAGGCAACCAGACGCACTGGCAGGGGGGTCTCGGCACGAACCCCCGAAACGCCGAGATCCCGCCCGGTCTTCCGACCGGACGGGATCTCGTGACGTTCACGAGAGCTACTCGCGAACTGTCGTCTGTGGACCTGTGGGGATTTGAACCCCAGACCCCCTCGATGCGAACGAGGTGCGCTACCAGACTGCGCCACAGGCCCTTGCGACGAGTGAAACTCTAGCACCCTCCGGGGGGTGCTAGGAAATCCGTTCCTCGCTGGTCAGAGGTGCCGGGCTTCCGGGACATCCGCCCCGGACGATCCCCGGACCCAACTCCCTTGCCCCGGCCGTCATTCGTTGGCGGCACGGGGTCGGTCCTCCTCGTCGTCGTACTGGTCGAAGAGAGGCGTACGGCCCCGGTCGCGGGTGCGACGGGCGTCGGGACGGCGGTGCGGGGTCTGGTCCACGTCGGGGACGGCCGGGTCCGGCAGGGCGGGCTCGGCGGTGCTGGAGCGGGCTGCGCTCCAGGTCTCCGGGTCGTTGACCTCGACGCCACCTGAGGCGCGCGGGGCGACCGGGGCGGTGACGTAGGTCGGCAGCGGCACGGGGACCGGCTCCCAGCTGTCGCCCTGGACCCGGCCGCGTTCGCGCTGCTGGTCCACCCACTCCGCGTGGTCCGTCTGCTCGACGAGCGCCCGGCGGCCGGCCTCCTGCGGAGAGACGGTCGGTACGGGAACCGGGTCGGCCGGGTGGTGCGCTTCGGGTTCCTCGTCGGGCTCGACCGCGGGCGCCGCCGGCTGCTGGTGGCGGCGCGGGCGGTTCTCGCGCAGGCGCTGCGCCGCGTCCTCGGCCCGGCGGCGGTCCATGGTGAAGGCGAACCGCCTCCGCTCCTGGGCGCGCAGGTGCACGATGTAGGCGCTGAGCATCACGGCCGGTGCGGCGGGCGCCCAGAGGAAGGCGAGGCCGCCGACCGCCGCGACGATCGCGCCGGCGGTGAAGACGAGGAAGAGGACGCTGGTGGTGCGCCTGCGCCGGGCCAGCACCTGGGAGCGCTGGGCGCGGCGGACGCGCTCGGCGTCCTCGGCACCGCCCCGGGCGCGCTGCGCAAAGGGCGCCGCACGCTGCTCCGGGGGCCGCCCGGCGGACGGGCGTTGGGCTGCCGGACGGTTCCGGGGGTCGCTCCGCTCGTGGCCCGAGTGCGCCGGGTGCGCCGGGTGGCCCGAGTGCGCCGGGTGCTCCACCGCCGGACGTCCGGACGCGCGCTCGGGGGCGTGCGCCGGATCGAGGATCCTGGCTTCGGTGTGCGCTCCGGGCGCGGCGAAGGCCCGGACGTCGACGGAGTCCATTCGGTCCGTCTCGGCGTCCGGGTCGACGACCGGTTCCGCCTCCTCGGCGCCGCGTTCCCGCAACTCCTTGGCGTAACGACGCTCCATCGCCGCCCGTCCGGACAGCAGCCGGATGGCGGTGCTGAAGCGTTCCGTCGGACGGGCTTCGTTGAGTTCGTCCTGCCTTCGGAGCCACATCGGCACCAAGTAGGCGGCCCAGGCCCCGACGATGACTGCGTAGATGAGGCCGCTGCTGCTCACGCTCACACCGTAGAGGGGTTTGCACGGCGGCATCCGCCAATTGCCACGGTGTGTCGCACGATCAGGCTGATATCGCGGGCCTTTTTTGTGATTGTTCAGACCAACGAGTGACGCCGCAGGTGCTTAATGCGACGACGGGCCGCTTAATTCGAACACTCATTTGATTTATTGGGGTGGGAGGTTCGTTCCGGGCCGCGACCGGCGCCAGCGCCGGAGCAGACCGTCCATGGCCTCCTCCGACGTGAGGGCGTAGATGAGGTGGTCCCGCCAGGCTCCGTCGATGTGCAGATAGCGCGGCCTCAGCCCTTCCTCGCGGAATCCGAGTTTCTCCACGACCCGGCGGCTCGGCCGGTTCTCGGGGCGAATGCAGATCTCGATGCGGTGCAGCCCGACCCGGTGGAAACAATGGTCGGCGGCGAGTGCCACGGCGGTGGGCATGACGCCCCGGCCGGCCACTTCCCGGTCGACCCAGTAACCGATGTGCGCCGAACACATCGAGCCCCAGGTGATGCCCGCGACGGTCAACTGACCGACGAGGCGGCCCTCGTACTCGATCGCGAAGGGCAGCATCCGGCCGGCTCTCGCCTCGGAGCGCAGATGGCGGACCATCTGCCGGTAGGTGGGGCGGCGGATCACCGGTCCCCCGGGGAGGGGCGGCGGGACGGTGGCCTCCCAGGGGCGGAGCCATTCGCGGTTGCGGCGGTTGACCTCGCGCCAGACGTTCTGGTCCCGCAGGCGTATCGGCCGCAGCGTCACCTCACCGTCCTTCAGGAGCACCGGCCAGAGCGACGCGTTCAGGACGGGCTCCCGGGACGGTTCCGATCGGGACGGGTCTGATCGGCACGGGTCCGATCGGGGGGCGCCTGGCCGGGGCCGGGGTGGTCCCCGCCGCGCAGCTGGTCGACGGCGTGCACCAGGATGCGGCCGAGGACGGCGAGCCCGTCGCGTACCCCGCCGGTCGAGCCGGGCAGGTTGACGACGAGCGTGCGCCCCGCGACGCCGGCGAGCCCCCGGGAGAGCGCGGCGGTGGGTACGGCGGCACGGTTCTCGGCGCGGATCGCCTCGGGGATGCCGGGCACCTCGTGGTCCAGCACCCGGCGGGTCATCTCCGGGGTGAGGTCGGTGGGCGAGATGCCCGTACCCCCGGTGGTCAGGACGACGTCGTAGCCGCGGGCGATCCCGTCCCGCAGGGCCTGCTCCACCGGCTCGCCGTCCGGCACCACCCGCGGGCCGTCCGTGGCGAAGCCGAGGGCGGTGAGCCCGTCCACGAGGATAGGGCCGCCCCTGTCGGCGTAGACGCCCGCGGCGGCGCGGTTGGAGGCGGTGACGACGAGTGCGGTGTACGGGGCCGGACGCCCCTCAGCGGCCGGACGCCCCCCACTGGCCGGACGCCCCTCAGCGGCCGGGAGCCCCGCACCGCCGTCGGCGGCGCTCACGCGTCCGCTCCCGCCCGCGTCGGGCGCTCCCAGTCGCCGGACTTGCCGCCGGACTTGGCCTCGACCCGTACGTCCGTGATGACGGCGGCCTTGTCGACCGCCTTCACCATGTCGATCACCGTGAGCGCGGCGACGGAGACCGCCGTCAGCGCCTCCATCTCGACCCCGGTGCGGTCCGTGGTCTTCACAGTGGCGCTGATCTCGACGGCGTCGTCGGCCACGCTCAGGTCGACCTTCACGCCGGAGACGGCGAGCGGGTGGCAGAGCGGGATGAGGTCCGGGGTGCGCTTCGCCCCCATGATCCCGGCGATACGGGCGGTGGCGAGGGCGTCGCCCTTGGGGACTCCCTCGCCCCGCAGCAGCTCGATCACCCGCGGCGAGACGAGGACCCGGCCGCTGGCCCGGGCGACGCGCGCCGTGACGTCCTTCGCCGACACGTCGACCATGCGGGCGGCGCCCGCCTCGTCGATGTGCGTCAGCCTGTTCTGCGTACTCAACTCACTCCGCCTAGCGGTAAAGCGCCGGTCGCCCGCACGGCCCGCACCGGGGTGCGGGCCGGGGGCCCGGGGTACGTCCCCCGGTGAGGCAGCGGCAGACACCGTACCGCCACCCTGCGCGTCTCAGCGGAGCAGGACCACTTCGGTCTCCGTGCCGGGCTCCATGGAGGTGACGTCCTCGGGGACCACGATCAGTGCGTCGGCCCGTGCCAGGGCGGCGATCAGGTGCGAGCCGGAGCCGCCCACCGGGACGACGGTGCCCGACGCCTCGTCGTACGTCCCGCGCAGGAACTGGCGTTTGCCCGCCGGGGAGGAGAGCGCCCCGGTGGTGGTGAGGGCGGCACGGACGGTGGGCCGGTGCACCTCTTCGAGACCCATCAGCGCGCGGATCGCGGGGCGTACGAAGAGCTCGAAGGAGACGTAGGCGGAGACCGGGTTGCCCGGGAGCGCCAGCAGCGGGGTGTGCTCGGGGCCGATGGAGCCGAAGCCCTGGGGCTTGCCGGGCTGCATGGCGAGGGTGCGGAAGTCGATGCCGCCGCCGGGCTCGTCCTCGTCGCCGACCGAGGAGAGCGCCTCCTTGACGACGTCGTACGCGCCGACGCTGACGCCTCCCGTGGTGACCACCAGGTCGGCCCGGATGAGCTGGTCCTCGATCGTGGCGCGGAGGGTCTCCGCGTCGTCGGTGACCGCGCCGACGCGGTAGGAGAGGGCGCCGGCGTCGCGGGCGGCGGCGGTGAGCGCGAAGCTGTTGGAGTCGTAGATCTGCCCGCCGGTCAGCTCCTCGCCGGGCTGGACGAGTTCGCTGCCGGTGGAGACGACGACCACGCGGGGGCGGGGGCGGACCTTGACCGTGGCGCGGCCGATCGCGGCGAGCAGGCCGATCTGCGGCGGGCCGAGGACCGATCCGGCCGCGAGGGCCAGGTCGCCCGGCTTCACGTCGCTGCCGGCGGCCCGGACGTGGGCGCGGGCCTCGGGCGCGCGGTGGATCCTGACCTCGCCGCTCGCACCCTCCGGGGCGTCCCGGTGGGCGCGCATGGTGGCGGCGGGGCCCTCGCCCGTACCGCCGTCCGTCCACTCGACGGGCACGACGGCCTCGGCGCCCTCGGGCAGCGGGGCGCCGGTCATGATGCGGGCGGCCTGGCCGGGGCCGACCTTCCCGCCGTCGGGGAGTCCGTCGCTGCCGGCGGCCACGTCACCGACGACGGTCAGCACCGAGGGGAACTCCTCGCTCGCCCCGGCCACGTCGGCGACCCGGACCGCGTAGCCGTCCATGGAGCTGTTGTCGAAGGGAGGCAGCGCGATCCGCACCACGACGTCCTCGACCAGGACGCACCCTTGGGCGTCGGGCAGTTGCAGCTCGATGGGTTCGAGCGGCTTCACCGCGTCCAGGATGTCGGCGAGGTGCTCGTCGACCGACCAGATCGTGCTGCTCAAGGTGCTACATCTCCTCGGTGACGTAACTGCGGAGCCAGGTACGGAAGTCCGGGCCGAGGTCCTCGCGCTCGCAGGCGAGGCGGACGATGGCCCGGAGGTAGTCGCCCCGGTCGCCGGTGTCGTAGCGGCGGCCCTTGAAGACGACGCCGTGCACGGGGCCGCCGATCTTCTCGTCGGCGGCGAGCAGTTGGAGGGCGTCGGTGAGCTGGATCTCGCCGCCCCGGCCGGGCTCGGTCCGCCGCAGTATGTCGAAGACGGCGGGGTCGAGGACGTACCGGCCGATGATGGCGAGGTTGCTGGGGGCGTCGGCCGGTTCGGGCTTCTCCACCAGGCCGGTGACGCGGACGACCCCGTCCTCGGCGGTGTCGTCCACCGCGGCGCAGCCGTACAGGTGGATCTGCGACGGGTCGACCTCCATCAGCGCGATGACGCTGCCGCCCTCGCGCTCCTGGACCTCCACCATCCGCGAGAGCAGCGCGTCGCGCGGGTCGATGAGGTCGTCGCCGAGGAGGACCGCGAAGGGCTGGTCGCCGACGTGCGGGGCGGCGCAGAGCACGGCGTGGCCGAGGCCCCGGGGGTCGCCCTGGCGCACGTAGTGCATGGTGGCGAGGTCGCTGGACTCCTGTACCTTCTGGAGGCGTTCGGCGTCGCCCTTGCGGGTGAGCGCGGATTCCAGCTCGTAGTTCCGGTCGAAGTGGTCCTCCAGCGGGCGCTTGTTGCGTCCGGTGATCATCAGCACGTCGGAGAGGCCCGCGGCGACGGCCTCTTCGACGACGTACTGGATGGCAGGCTTGTCGACGACGGGCAGCATCTCTTTGGGAGTGGCCTTGGTGGCCGGCAGGAAGCGGGTGCCGAGACCTGCGGCCGGAATGACGGCCTTGCTGATCCTGGAGGTCGACTCAGTCATGCGCAGAACCTTAACGGCTATACATGGACGGCCGATGATCCACTGCTTAACTTTGTACTCATATGCGCCCGTATGAGAAAAGTGTGAGCTTCCTATGACCTGTGAGCCGGCCGACGGCATGAGCGGGACCCCGGCGGACCAGCCCTCCGGCAATGCGAGCGGCCCCCCGGCCGACGCCGCGTCCCTGAAGACGTCCCTGCGGCGCGAACTCCTCGCCGCGCGCGCCGCTCTGACGCTTGAGCAGCGCGCGGACTCAGCAGCCGCGCTGGCCCGTACCGCGCTCACCCTGCCCGAGCTCTCCGGCGCCCGGACCGTCGCCGCCTATGTCTCGGTGGGGCGCGAGCCGGGCACCCGCGCGCTGCTCGACGCCCTGCGCGCCCGGGGCGTCCGCGTCCTGCTGCCGGTGCTGCTGCCCGACAACGACCTGGACTGGGCGGTGTACGAAGGCCCCGGCCGGCTGCTCCGGGCGGGGCGCGGGCTGCTCGAACCCGCGGGTCCCCGCCTCGGCGCCGCCGCCGTCCTCGACGCCGACGCGGTGCTGCTGCCGGGCCTCGCGGCCGATGCCCGCGGCATGCGGCTCGGCCGGGGAGGCGGGAGTTACGACCGGGTGCTGGCCCGGCTCGCCGCGGCGGGGGCGCACCCCGCGCTCGTGGTGCTGCTGTACGGACACGAGGTGGTCGCGCGGGTCCCCTCGGAACCGCACGACCACCCCGTGGACGCTGTCGTCACTCCGGCCGGAACGCACCGCTTCGGCCGCTGAGCGGCCCGGACGGTGTCCGGCCCCCGGTCAGCCGGTGGCCGCCGCCGGCTTGAGCGTCAGCGTGTCGACCGTGGACTCGCCGACCGCGTCGGCGCCGAAGGACCAGTCGAGCAGTTCGCCGTTGACCCACTTGTCCGTCTGGTCGGTGTAGTGCGCGCTGAACGCGTGCCCCGAGGCGCCGGTGAGGTTGATCCAGCGGGACTTGTCCCAGTCGCCGACGTTCACCACCATCCGCATCGACGGCACCCAGATGACGTCGTAGCCGCCGGCCGCGTTCCAGCCGGTGGCGTCGACCGCCGCCTCGCCGCCGCCGAGGTTCCACGGACCGCGGTTCAGCGCCCGCTGGAGCAGGCCCGGACCCGAGGTGCCGAGCGTCTGGTTCTTCAGGGTCAGCTGGTGCAGCCGGCCCCAGCTCCAGGTGGAGATGTCCTTGCCGAGCTTGGCGGTCAGCTCCCAGCGGGCGTCGTCCATGGCGCGGGCGAAGAGCTGGTCGCGGTTGTCGATGGCCTTCTCGCGGCCCTGGGCCGGCACCTTCCACCAGGCGTTGTCCTCGTCGTCGAGGATCTTGCGGACGACCTCGTTCCAGCGGTCACCGCCGTCCGGCTGTGCCGAGTCGGCGTCGCGCTGGCCGCATTCCCGTACGAGCTTGTTCTGCTCGTCGACGGGCGCGTTGGAGTCGGCGTGGGTGACGTTGATGCAGTCGCCCTTGACCCGCAGCTCCTTCGGCAGCTTGTTGCCGAAGGCCAGCATCAGGATGTTGCGCCAGACACCGTTGAAGTACGCGGCGGCCGCCGAGTCGGAGTCCTGGGTGTAGTCCCAGCCCTCCAGCAGCTTCTGCGCCTCGCGGACGTCCTTGTCGGCGATGTTGATGCTCAGCAGCTTGGGCACCAGCAGCGCGGCGATCTCGCTGGTGTTGTCCATCTGCATCTTCTGCATGTCCTCGGTCGAGATCTTCTCGCCGCCCTTGATCTTCGACGCGATGAGGTCGTTGATGCGCTGGCTGCGGGTGCCGTAGCCCCAGTCCTTGGTGAGGAGCTCGGGGTACTTCTCGTCCACGACGGCCTGGTTCGCGGTGACGATGTAGCCGCGCTCCGGGTTGTACTCGTACGGCAGCTCGCTGAAGGGGATCGGGTCCTTCTCCCAGCCGTACTTCGAGGACCAGCCGGGGCTCGGCAGGGTGCCGTCGCCGGACTTGCGGACCGGGATCCAGCCGGGGGCCTGGTAGCCGATGTTGCCCTTGGTGTCCGCGTAGACGAGGTTCTGCGAGGGCACCTCGAAGTGCGCGGCGGCGTCGCGGAAGGACGCGAAGTCGTCGGCGCGGTCGAGCTCGAACACGGCGTCCATGGAGTGGCCGGGCTGGAGCGCGGTCCACTTCAGCGCGACGGCGTAACCGGAGGCGCGGTCGGGTGCGGCGCCCGCGACCGGGGCCTTCTGGCCGACCTTCTCCAGCTCGCTGCTGCGGTCGGAGACGAGCGGGCCGTTGTTGGTCTCGCGGACGGTGATCTTCCGGCTCTTCCCGCCGGCGACCTTGATGGTCTCCTCGCGGGTGGTGAAGGGGACCGTCCTGCCGTCGTAGAGGTAGCCGTCGCTGGAGACCTTCTCCAGGAAGAGGTCGGTCACGTCGGCGCCGAGGTTGGTGAGCCCCCAGGCGACGTCCTGGTTGTGGCCGATGATCACACCGGGCATGCCGGAGAAGGTGTACCCGGCGGTGTCGTACTGGCACTTCGCCGAGACCGTGCGGCAGTGCAGCCCCATCTGGTACCAGAGCGAGGGCAGCATCGGCGCCAGGTGCGGGTCGTTCGCCAGCAGCGGCTTTCCGGTGGTGGTGTGCGCACCGGAGACGACCCAGGAGTTCGAGCCGATGCCGTTGCCGTTCGGGCCGAGCAGCGCCGGGATCTCGTCCAGGGTGTCGGAGAGCGCGCCGAGCTGGGTGTCGAGCCCCTCGGTGGCACCGGCGACGGTGTCCCCGTCGACGGTGGTGCCGCTCGCCGCCTCGGCGTCCGGGTCGAACTCGCCGGTGACGGAGGAGACCGCGCCCTCACCGACGATCGTCTCGTGCTTGTCGTACGGGTACTCGGGGTACAGGTCCGCGATCTGCTTCGCCGTGAGCCTGCTGGTCATCAGCGAGCGGTCGATCTCGTCCTGCATGTTGCCGCGCAGGTCCCAGGCCATCGCCTTCAGCCACGCGACCGAGTCGACCGGGGTCCACTCGGTGGGCTTGTAGTCGTTGGTCAGGTTGAGCGCCGCGTACTCGACGGAGATGTCCTTCCCGTCCTTGCCCTTCAGGTAGGCGTTGACGCCGTCCGCGTAGGCCTGGAGGTTCTTCTTGGTGTCGGCGCTGAGGACCTTGTCGTACTCCTCCTGCGCGACCTTCCGCCAGCCGAGCGTGCGGAGGAAGGAGTCGGTCTCCACCTGGCTGGATCCGAACATCTCGGAGAGCCGTCCGGCCGTCATGTGACGGCGGACGTCCATCTCGTAGAAGCGGTCCTGTGCCTGGACGAAGCCCTGGGCGCGGAAGAGGTCGGCGTCGGTGTCGGCGTAGACCTGGGGGATGCCGTAGTCGTCGCGTTTGACCTCGACGTCTCCGGTCAGGCCCGGGAGCTCGATCGATCCTGCGGTCTGCGGGTACGAGGCCCGGACCGTGGCGACGGACCAGTACGCGCCGTACCCGACACCCGCGACCAGCGCCAGGACCAGGACGATCACGATCAGGCGGGCGCGTCGCCCCTTCTTCCTGCCGGTTTTCTTCGCAGCGGAAGGACCGGCAGAGACGGTTGTGTTGGCGGGCATCGCTGTCCTTCGAGGGGCAGGGTGGTCCTGGGAGTGCAAGGGCAACCATAGGCGCAGCGTCGATCCGACTCGGACGCGGTAGGGGGCTGCGGGCATCCGCACACAGGTCGTACACATACTCGAAGGCGTCAAGAAAGCGTTAAAGATTAGGTAAGGTAACGAAGTACCTGGTCGCCGGGAACCTGCCCGGCGGTCATACGCGGGGAAGGAAGCGCGCCCTGACTGTCCACACGCTCAACGAACTCCTGCTGGTCTCGTCGCTCGTCCTGCTGGTCGCGGTGGCGGCGGTCCGGATCTCCTCGCGCAGCGGGCTCCCCAGCCTGCTCCTGTACCTCGGCATCGGCATCGCGCTGGGACAGGACGGCATCTTCGACGTCCAGTTCGACAACGCGGAACTCACCCAGGTGATCGGCTACGCCGCCCTGGTCGTGATCCTCGCCGAGGGCGGACTGGGCACGAAGTGGAAAGAGGTCAGGCCCGCGCTTCCGGCGGCGGCCGTCCTCTCGACCGTGGGCGTGGGCATCAGCGTGGGCGTCACGGCGGCGGGGGCGCACTACCTCGTCGGGCTCGAGTGGAAGCAGGCGCTCATCATCGGCGCGGTGGTCTCCTCCACGGACGCCGCCGCCGTCTTCTCCGTACTCCGCAAGGTGCCGCTGCCCTCCCGGATCACCGGCGTGCTGGAGGCGGAGTCCGGCTTCAACGACGCCCCGGTGGTCATCCTCGTCCTCGCGTTCTCCACGATCGGCCCGGTCGAGCACTGGTACGTCCTGGTCGGCGAGATAGCCCTCGAACTCGCCATCGGCGCGGCCATCGGCCTCGCCGCCGGCTGGCTCGGCGCCTACGCGCTGCGCCATGTCGCGCTGCCCGCCTCCGGCCTCTACCCGATCGCCGTGATGGCCATCGCGGTCACCGCGTACGCGGAGGGCGCCATCGCGCACGGCAGCGGATTCCTCGCCGTCTACCTGGCCGCCATGGTGCTCGGCAACTCCAAGCTGCCGCACTGGCCGGCCACCCGGGGCTTCGCCGACGGACTCGGCTGGCTCGCCCAGATCGGCATGTTCGTCCTGCTCGGCCTGCTGGTCACCCCGCACGACCTGCTCGACGACTTCTGGCCCGCGGTGGTCGTGGGCCTGGTGCTCACCGTGGTGGCCCGGCCGCTCTCGGTCTTCCTGAGCCTGGCGCCCTTCCGGCTGCCCAAGCGCGAGAAGACCCTGATGTCGTGGGCGGGGCTGCGCGGCGCCGTCCCCATCATCCTCGCCACCATCCCGATGGTGGCCGGCATCGACGGCTCCACCCGCGTCTTCAACATCGTCTTCGTGCTGGTCATCGTCTACACACTGATCCAGGGGCCGACGCTGCCCTGGCTCGCCAAGGCGCTGAAGATCGCCGAGGACCCCTCCGACGCCGCCGACCTGGGCATCGAGTCCGCGCCCCTGGAACGGCTGCGCGGGCATCTGCTCTCCGTCGCGATCCCGGCGAAGTCGCGGATGCACGGCGTGGAGGTGGGCGAGCTCCGCCTCCCGGCCGGCTCCGCCGTCACTCTGGTGGTCCGGGACGGTACGAGCTTCGTCCCCGCCCCCGCGACCGTGCTGCGGCGCGGCGACGAACTCCTGGTGGTCGCCACCGACCCGGTGCGCGACGCGACCGAGGCCCGGCTGCGGGCGGTCGGCGAGGGCGGCAAGCTGGCCGGCTGGCTGCACGCGGGGCAGCGGCCCGGCGGCGCGGCGGACGACGACGCGGTGGCCCGCCTCGCCCGCGCCACCCACCTGGACCGGCTCGCCCACACCATGCAGCGGCTCAGCGGTGCGACCGACGCACCCGAGCCCGCCCCGAAGGCCCGGCGCGGCAGCGCGGCGGCGGCCCGCGCCGCGGGCGCCTCGCGCACGGCGGACGCTTCCCGGGCGACGGACGTTTCCCGCGCGGCGGACGTTTCCCGCGCGGCGGACGTTTCCCGCGCGGCAGACGTTTCCCGCGCGGCAGACGTTTCCCGCGCGGCGGGGGACGGGACGGGGCGTGCGGAGAAGCGCGGGCGCTCCTCGAAGGCGGCGCCCGCGGGTGACCGGGAGCGCCCGGCGCCTCCGGAACGCCCCGCGAGCCACCGGGAGCGCCCCGCGACGCCGGAACGCCCGGACGGCCAGGACCGTCACGGGGACGGGGAGCGACCGGGGGCCGGGGACCGCTCGGACGGGCCGACCGCACGACGCTGACCGGTACGGGCGTGGCGCGGGGCGGCCGACACGGCGCCCAGGGCTCCGGGCTCTGGGCGCAAGGCTCGGGGCGCAGGGCCCGGGGCAGGCGGCGCGCCGGGCCCGGGGCAGGCGGCGCGCCGGGCCGTATACGACCGGGCGGTGCCGCGGGCGGCTTCCCGCCTTCCGCTCCCGTTCCCCGTACCGCTGTGACTTCTGGCTGTAACATAAAGCCGATCTGATCGACCAACTCTGTCTGATGCAGAGCTGGCGCGACCGTATGGCGGTCGTGGCGTCGCTCCGCACTCCTTGAGCGGGACGCCCGGCATCTACCGCAGTTCCGCGCGAAGAGGACAGCTCTCGGCAGCCCCCGCACGCCTCCACGGCTTCCCGGGCGCGGTGCCACCAGGCGGCAGAAAGGCACGGCCGTGGCGTCCACGGTCCCCGTCCGTCCCGGATACGGACAACTGCTGCGCACCCCCGGTGCGTGGACCTTCCTGCTCCCGGGCTTCGCCGCCCGGCAGCCCTTCGCGATGCTGACCATCGGCATCGTCCTGCTCGTCCAGCACACCACCGGCTCCTACGGCAGCGCGGGCGCCGTCGCGGCGGTCTCCGGCGTCTCGATGGCCCTGTTCGCCCCGCAGAGCGGCCGGCTGGCGGACCGGTTCGGGCAGCGGACCGTACTGCTGCCCGGCGTACTGGTGCACGCGGTGTCGGTGGGCGCGCTCACGGCGCTCGCGCTGGCGCACGCGCCCCTGTGGGCGCTCTTCACCGCCGCCGTACCGACCGGTGCCTCGATCCCGCAGGTCGGTCCCATGGTGCGCGCCCGCTGGGCGGCGCTGCTGGGCGCGGCGCCGGGCCGCCCGGCCTCCCCGCTGATGGCGACCGCCGCCGCGTTCGAGTCGGTGACCGACGAGTTCACGTTCGTGCTCGGACCGGTGCTCACCACCGCGCTCTGCACCGGCGTGCACCCGGCGGCCGGTCTGATCACCGAGGCCGCGCTGACCCTGCTCGGCGGGGTGCTCTTCGCTGCGCGGCGCTCCACCCAGCCCGCACCGCACTCCCCCGCCGCGCACTCCGCGCCCCGTACCTCCGCCCTCGCCGTCCCCGGTGTCCGGGTGCTCGCGGTCACCTTCCTGGGCATCGGCGCGGTCTTCGGCGGCATGCAGGTCTCGCTGACCGCGTTCGCCGAGGAGATCGGCCACCCTGGGGTGAACGGCCTGCTGTACGGGGTCTTCGCCTCGGGCAACATGCTGGCCGGGATCGTCTGCGGTGCCGTCGCGTGGAAGCACGGCCCCCGCCGCCGGCTGATCGTCGGTTACGCCGCCCTCACCCTGACCGCGTCCGCACTCTGGGCGGTGCACTCCGCGCCGCTGATGGCCGGGCTCGGCTTCCTGGTCGGGCTCTCCATCGCGCCCGCGCTGATCAGCGGGTACACCCTGGTCGACGCACTGGTGCCGCCCACCGCCCGGACCGAGGCGTTCACCTGGCTGACCGGCGCGGTGGCCCTGGGCCAGGCGGCGGCCGTCACGGTGGCCGGCCGGCTGGCCGACGCACGGGGCGCGAGCAGCGGATTCGTCGTTCCGCTGGTGGCCACGGTGCTCGCTCTGGCAACCCTGCTGGCCCTGCGTTCGCGGCTTCTTCCGGCCGCCTCCGGACGGACCGTGGCACGTGGGATCGGTCACCGGGAGCCGGTCACGGTGGACTGATTCCACGGAATAGGTCAGTATGGAACGTCGTTAGCACTCACTGAGTGAGAGTGCCAGGAGGAGCAAGTGCCGACCTATCAGTACCAGTGCACCGAATGTGGCGAAGGCCTTGAGGCGGTGCAGAAGTTCACCGATGACGCCTTGACCGTGTGCCCGAACTGCAATGGACGCCTCAAGAAGGTGTTCTCCGCGGTCGGCATCGTCTTCAAGGGTTCCGGTTTCTACCGGAACGACAGCCGTGGATCGTCGTCGAGCAGCACGCCTGCTTCGTCGTCCACCAAGTCGTCCGACTCCGCTTCGAAGTCGTCCTCGACGTCGGGCTCCGACTCGGGCTCGTCCTCGTCCTCCACCGCGTCGGCCTCGTCGTCGGCCGGTTCGTCGTCCGCCTCGACCTCGTCGAGCGGCTCGGCCGCCTGAGGCTCCGACCGGACCCGCACCACCGCTTCACCGCGCAACCGTGTCACCACGTGCCCAGCTTCACCGCTGGCACAGGCTGACCGCTGACACAGCTTCACAAGGACTCCGCCGATCACCTCGGCGGAGTCCTTGTGCTGTCCCCTCATGCCCCTTGCCGCCCCCGATAGCCTGACCGCATGGTGAACGCAGGCACGATCACGGACGCGGGTACGCGCGGGACCGGGGGGACGTCATGAGCGCTGGTACGGATACGGGTCCGGCGGCAGCGGCGGGTACGGGCGGGGCCTTCGGGGCCGGCGCGGAGATCGGTGTCATCGGGGGATCGGGGTTCTACTCCTTCCTGGACGACGTCACCGAGGTCCAGGTGAAGACGCCGTACGGGGACCCCAGCGACTCCGTCTTCCTCGGCGAGATCGCCGGGCGACGGGTCGCCTTCCTGCCCCGGCACGGGCGCGGCCACCACCTCCCGCCGCACCGCATCAACTACCGCGCCAACCTGTGGGCGCTCCGCTCCCTCGGTGTGAGCCAGATCCTCGGCCCGTGTGCGGTCGGCGGGCTGCGGCCCGAGTACGGACCGGGCACGCTGCTCGTCCCGGACCAGCTGGTCGACCGCACCAAGGCACGCACCCAGACCTACTACGACGGTGAACCGCTGCCCGACGGCACGGTGCCGAACGTGGTGCACCTCGGGTTCGCCGACCCGTACTGCCCCCGGGGACGCGCGGCCGCGCTCGCCGCCGCGCGCGGCCGGGAGTGGGACGCGGTGGACGGCGGCACGCTGGTGGTGGTCGAGGGGCCGCGCTTCTCGACCCGCGCGGAATCGCGCTGGCACGCCGCGATGGGCTGGTCCGTGGTGGGGATGACGGGCCACCCCGAGGCGGTGCTCGCCCGCGAACTGGGCCTCTGCTACTCCACGATGACCCTGGTCACGGACCTGGACGCGGGCGCCGAGGCGGGCGAGGGCGTCTCCCACGAGGAGGTCCTCCGGGTGTTCGCCGACAATGTGGACCGGCTGCGTTCGGTGCTCTTCGACGCGGTGGCCCTGCTGCCCTCCGAGGAGAGCCGCGACTGCGTGTGCACGCGGGCGCTGGAGGGGATCGACACGGGGATCGTAATGCCGTAGGGGTTCCCGGTGCCGTGGGCTTCCGGGCCTGTGGAGGCCGGCTCGGCAGCCTGTTTCACCCCTGCGGGTGGCGGAGTTGTCCACAACCGGTGGGCCGTCCACAGGCCCCAGCGGGATCGGTGCGCACGGGGGATCGTGAGGGGGTCCGACCGGGGCATCCGGCGGACTTCCGCACCCAGATGATCCAGGTGGCGCCATGTTCACGAACACCACGACCCGTCCGGCGACCCGTCCGGCGACCCGTCCGCCCTTCGACCGGGGCGCCGACTCCCGCTCCGGCTCGGGCTCCGGCTCCGGCTCGGGCTCCGGCTCCGGCTCCGGCTCCGGCTCCGGCTCCGGCTCCGGCTCCGGCTCCGGGAACGGTCCCTCGGCTTCGTACGCCCGCACCCCCACCGAGCCTGCCCCCGGGTGGGCCCGGCCCGGTGGTACGGCCCGGCTCCCGTCCCCCGTACCGCCCCGGTGCGTGGTCCCGGAGTTCGCGCCGCTGCGGGTGCGGGGCGGTGGCGGCGCGCTGCGTTTACGGCGTGCGCTGTACGGGCGGCAGCGCGCCCTGGCGGCCGGCTTCGCGCTGGCGGCAGCCGCTCTCGCCGCTTCGGGGCTCGGCACGGCGGAGGGCAGGGCGGCGGGGGTGGCCGGTCCCGAGCGTGCGCGCCCACCGGTGCGCCTGGTGTCCGCGCCGGTACGGATCGCGGACGCGGCGACGGTGCGGCTGTTGCGCCCCGGCGACCGGGTGGACGTGATCTCCGCTCCGGCGTCCGGGGGCGATGCGCGGGTGGTGGCGCGCGATGTGCGGGTCAGCCGCGTTCCTGGCGCGCCTGCCGGGGCTGTGCCCGGGCCGGAGGTGGCGCGGACCGACTGGCCGCCGCCCTCGGGCGCGAGCGATCCGGGCGGGGGCGCGCTGGTGATGCTCTCGGTCTCCCGCGAGACCGCGGTGGCCCTGGCGGGAGCCCATGCGTCGGGCGAGCTGCTGGTGGCGGTGTCCGATGCGTGACGACACGGCTCCTGCCCGCACGCGGCCCGCCGGGGTGCCGGGCGGGCGGCTCAGATGTGGTGCGGGGGCTTCTCGTCGAGGAAGCGGGCGAGGTCGGCGGCGCTGCCCCCGGTCGCGGGGCGCTCTCCCCAGCCCCGGTCCGTGTCGTCGGACGACTGCTGGTCCAGCGGATCGCCGAAGTGCAGCTTCGGCCGCGGCCTGGGCTGCTCCGGCGCGGTCTGTTCCGGTGCGGTCGGCTCCGGTGCGGTCGGCTGCTCAGGCTGCGGTTCGCCGGGTCCGGGGGCGGGGGCGGTGCTCATGCCTCCAGGGTACGGCCGCCCGGTCACCGGTCCCGCCGTGCCGTACGGGCACGGCAGCCCCGGGCCGTACGGGCACGTCCCACGGCGGTCCGGCGGGGGACGTGCCCAGTCGCTCAGCGGTCCTTCGGGTCCAGCCACCACAGCCCGAGGACCACCAGGAACGACAGGCAGAGGAAGCCGGCGCCCCACCAGGCGGTGCCGGTGTTGCCCTCCATCCATTCGTCGATGATCACCAGCAGTCCCCAGAGCTGGCCGACGACCACGGTCATCGCCAGTACCAGGCGGGCGGTCAGCTTGGCGGACCGCTCCGGCTCCTGGTCGGTGCCCGCTCCGGGCCCGGGCCCGGTGTGCCGGACGCGGGGGTCGCCGTAGCCGCTGGTGGGGCGGATCTGCGGATAGCGCTCCTTGACGGGCCGGTTGAGTTCGGGCCGGGCGCTTCCCGGATGGTAGTCGGGGTAGGCCGGTCCCTCCGGGGACGGCTGTTCCTCGGTCATGCCTGGTCACCTCCCCTGCCCGCACCCTTCCCGGCGCCCCCTCCGGCTCCGCTCCCCGAGCCCCTTCCGGCGCCGCCGCCCGCGCCGCTCCCCGCGCCCCTTCCCGCGCCACTTCCGGAGCCTCTTCCCGCAGCCCGACCCGCGCCCCCGCCCTGCCCGGCGCGGTGCGCGGACGCGGTCCCGGCACGGACGGGCGCCTCGACGCCGCCGCTTCCGCTGCGGCCCGGCGCCTCGACGCCGTCGGTGGTGCCGGGGCAGTCGAGGCGGCCGGCCAGGCCCGGGTTGGTCTCCTCGAGCTGTCGGCAGACGCCCTCCTCGATGGACTCGCCGGACCGGGTCGTGCCGATCGCCCACACGCTGCCGTCGGCCTCCTCGGAGATGACCACCTTGGGCAGCCCGCGCGGCGGCGGACCGGCCGTGACCTCGCCGGTGCGTGCGTCGAAGACCCCCTCGTGGCAGGGGCAGTACAGCTCGCCCTCGATACCCCGGTCCTTCCGCCACAGCACGGCGCAGGCGAGGTGGGTGCAGATGGCGGAGTAGCCGACGAGGGTGCCGTCGTCGAGCCGTACGGCCACCGCGCGGTCCTCCTCGCCCGGGTAGCGGAAGGCGAGGGACTCGCCGGGGAGGAGCTGGGAGGCGATCCTCTTCGGCCGGGCCGGCTTTCCGTCGTCGGTGTCGCCGTGGCGGTGCAGGATACCGGCGGCCACCCCGATGCCGCCGACGGCCAGTCCGCCGGAGACGGTGGTGACGATCCGGAGGTAGTCGCGGCGGGTGGTGAGGGCGTCGGCGGAGATCCGGTCGTGCAGGGCGTCGCGGGGATCGCCGCCGGTGGGCGGCCTCTCGTTGCCCGGGGGCTGTTCGGTGACGCTCATCGGCGGACGTCCTTACCGTTGATCTCGACGACGGGGAGCCCACCGGGGACGGGCCACTGGACCTTGTCCGCGGGGACGACCATGGCGACCCCGGTGCGTACCTCGGTCGAACCGAACACGAAGGTGTCGGCGACCTGGACCCCGGGGCGCTCCGCCTGGAGCTCCTCGACGGTTCCGTAGAAGAGGGCACCGGTCGGGCAGACCGTGGCGCACATGGGGGCGAGGCCGTAGGCGGTGCGGTCGTAGCAGAGGTTGCACTTCAGCTGGAGCTTCGCTTCGAGGTCGATCTTGGGTACGCCGAAGGGGCAGGCGTTGACGCAGTTGGCGCAGCCGATGCAGCGGGTGGTGTCGGCCTGCTGCACCACGCCGTCGGCCGTCACGAGGATGGCGTCGGCGGGGCAGACCTCGGCGCACGGGGCGACGGGGTCCTCGCAGTGCATGCAGACGGTCGGAAGGGAGGCGACGGACTGGCCTTCGTCGGTGTAGTCGAGGTGGATCATCGACTTGCCGCGGTGCGAGTCGCACTCCCGGCAGGCGGATACGCAGGCCTGGCAGCCGATGCAGCGGCCGGGATCGATGAAGATCGTTCTGCCCATCACGGGGCGTCAGCTCCTCTCCGAGGTGCCACGGCCCTGCGGGGACGTGGGGGGCAGCGGGTCGGTCCGGGAGACCTGGGTCTCCGGGTACGCGACGTGCCCGGGTGCGACGGGTGGCGAGGGCACGATGTCGAGCTCGGCCGCGTGCTCGATGCGGCAGGCGCACACCTTGTACTCGGGGATCTTCGAACGGGGGTCGAGGGCGTCGATGGTGAGGGCGTTGGCGGCGGTGGGGACCGGCCAGTGGTACGGCACGAAGATCGTGTCGGGCCGGATCGCCTCGGTGACGAGGGCGGGGAAGACCTCGCTGCCGCGCCGGGTGACGACCCGTACGGGTTCGCCGGTGCGGAAGCCGTGGGACGGGTGGACCTCCGCCCAGGGGCGGGGCGTCTGCTCCACGAGGGCGCCCAGCCGGCGGGTCTGGTTGCCGGAGAGGAAGTGCGCGACGGTGCGCCCGGTGGTCAGGGACATCGGGAACTCGTCGCTGTACGGGTCCATCGGCAGGTGCCACTCCACGGCCTGGAGGTGGATCCTGCCGTCCTCGTGATAGGTACGGCCGTCCTCGAAGAGGCGTGGGGTGCCGGGGTGGTCGGTGGAGGGGCAGGGCCAGGCGATGCCTCCGGTCTCCTCCAGCCGTTCGTAGGTGATGCCGTAGTAGTCGATGACGGTGCCCCGGGAGGCGGTGCGCAGCTCCTCGAAGACCTCGCGCGAGTCGGCGAAGGCGAACTTGTCGCCGGCTCCGAGTCGCCGGGCGAGTTCGCACATCACCCAGGTGTCGGTGCGTACGCCGGGGGGCGGTTCCTGGGCCTTGTTGTGCTTGACGACGCGGGCCTCCGCGTTGGCCATCACGCCGTCGTCCTCGGCCCAGGTGGTGACGGGGAAGACCACGTGGGCGTTGGCGGCGGTCTCGGAGAGGAAGAAGTCGAACTGGGCGTGGAACTCGGTGGCGTCGTACCCCTCCTTGACCACCCGGTAGTTCGGGAGGGAGACGAAGGGGTTGTTGCAGATGCCGATCAGGCCGCGGATCTCGCGGCGCTGCATCTGCCAGACCATCTCCATCATGGAGGTTCCGGCAGTGGGGAGTTCGGACTCCTCGATGCCCCAGACTTCGCAGATCTGGCGGCGGTGCTCCTCGTTGAGGATGGAGCGTCCGCCGGGCAGCAGGTCGGCCTTCTGGCCGTGTTCACGGCCGCCCTGGCCGTTGCCCTGTCCGGTGAGGGTTCCGTATCCGGCGCCGGGTTTGCCGATGTGGCCGGTGGCGGCGCAGAGGTTGATCACGGCGAGGCAGTTCTCGACGCCCTGCGAGTGGTGCTCGATGCCCCGGGCGTGCCAGGCCATGGCCTTGGGGGCCCGGGCGAAGGTCCGGGCGACCTGGACGATCTGCTCTGCGGGTACGCCGCAGATCCCGGCCGCGCGGGACGGCGGGTACTCCAGCGCCTTGGCCTTCACCTCCTCCCAGCCGGTGGTGTGCCCGGCGAGGTACGCCTCGTCGGTGAGCCCTTCCTCGACGATCACGCAGAGCAGGGAGTTGAAGAACGCCGAGTCGGTACCGGGCTTGAGCGCCACGTGGATGTCGGCGGTGCGGGCGACCGCGGTCTCGCGCGGGTCGACGACGATGAGACTGGCGCCGCGGTCCCGGGCTCCCCAGACGTACTGGGTCAGCACCGGGAAGCATTCACCCACGTTGGATCCGGCGATGAGCAGGCAGTCGGTGAGCAGGATGTCGGAGAAGGGGTTGCCGGCCCGGTCGATGCCGAAGGTGAGTTTGTTGGCCCCGGCGGCGCTGACCATGCAGAGCCGGCCGTTGTAGTCGACGTGCTTGGTCTTGAGCGCGACCCGGGCGAACTTGCCGACCAGGTAGGTCTTCTCGGAGAAGAGGCTGGCGCCGCCGAGGAGGCCGAACGCGTCCTTCCCGTACATCTCCTGGATACGGCGGATCTCGGCGACGGTGAAGTCGAGCGCCTCGTCCCAGGAGACCTCGGCGAACTCCTCGTCGCGGGAGCGGCGCATCAGCGGGGCGGTGAGCCGGTCGGGGTGGTTGATCTGCTGGTAGGCGTTGATGCCCTTGGGGCAGAGCCGCATCCGGTTGATGTCGTGATTGCGTGGTTCGACGCCGAAGACCTTGCCGCCGCGGTCCACCCGCAGGTACATCCCGCACTGGACGCCGCAGAAGCAGCAGTGGGTGGGGACGAGTGTCTCGCCGTCCTGGTCGGCGTGCCACTGGTCGGCGGGGATGCCTCCGGCGTCGCGGAACGCGCGGGTGCCGGGCGGGGCGAGGGAGGGGTCGAGAGGAACGGCGGCGCGGTGGTCGGGCGGGGCGGGAGAGGCGCCCCCGCCGTGGTCGGCTGCGCGCGGGTCCGCGGTCACTTGAAGCCCTTCTTCACATGGGTGAGGTAGGCGCTGCCGCGCAGCACCCGCTTGCAGCGCGGGCAGTACTCGGCCCACTCGTCGAAGTCGAGCCGCAGGTCGCGCATGGTGCCGCGCAGGTTCTCGACGTAGGGCTCGGTGTCGATGGGCTGTCCGCAGCGGCGGCAGGCGAAGACCTCGTCCTCCTGGCGAGCCGTGTACTTGAACAGCTGCATGCCGACGGCGGCGGGGCGCTGGACGATGTGGAAGAACTTCCCGAACGGGATGTAGATGAGGGTGAAGACCACGGCGACCATGTGGAGCACGGCGAGGAACTCGTAACCGCCGCCGTGCAGGAAGATCGACGAGAAAGTGAGCAGCAGCCCTGTGACGGCGATGACGATCAGAGCGATCAGCGGGATCAGGTCGTAGCCGAAGCGCTGTCCGGTGCCGGCGCCGCGGTCCTTCATCCGGCGCCAGAGGAAGTACGAGGCGCCGGGGATGACGAGGACGGCCGCGAGGTCCAGTCCGTGGAACATCACCCAGCCGATGAAGCTGACCGAGTCGAAGCCGAGGATCTTGAAGCCCCAGATCCGCATCTCGTACCCGGGGCCCGAACCGGTACCCGAGGTGAAGGTGAACCAGCCCCAGGTCAGCGGGAAGGTGATCAGGGCGGCCAGGATGCAGCCCCAGAAGATCAGCTGGTGGGCGGCCCAGCGGGCGTGCGAACGGGCGCCGAGGAACTTCTGGAAGCCGAGGTAGGTGGCGATCATCCTCGGCAGGGCGGTGGGGGTCCTGCGGAAGTTCTCGGCGGAGAAGAGGCTGCGCCAGCCCTGCTTGAAGAGGCGCGCGGCGCCGGGGGCGGAGATCCAGACCGTGTAGCGGTAGGCGACGCCGAAGGCCAGGAAGACGCTGGCGACGGCGTAGGGCAGCAGGGCGGAGTCGAAGTTCACCAGCAGTCGGCTGCCGAGGACGATCGCGAGGATCAGCAGGGCCGAGACGGCCGCGCCGACCAGGGCCGCCCGCGCGTTGACGGACCGGGGAAGGGAGTCTGCCGCCTTGGCCAGGGCCTTGCGCGGACCGGACGGGGCCGGCTCCTCGGTGGTCACCCGCGCCGAGACGCCGGACGAGGAGGTCGGATCACCGGGCGTGGGTGGTACGGCGGAGGCTTCTGGTGGCTCGGTCACCCGGCCACCGTAGGTAACCATGGGTATATTTACCCTGTTTTGTACCTCGCCCGGGTGAGCGCGTCCCCTGCATGGCGGGCCAGGCCGCCACTCGTGGCTCCCGGCCCTTCCGTACGGGGCGGAACGCGGCCGTACGACGTGGGGCGCGCGGCACCGGGGCTCGGGGAACGACACCCGGCACCGCGCGGTTCGAGGGCTCGGCCTCACCGCGGGGGCGAGGCCCGAGCGGGCCTGCCGGAGCAGGCGGGTCGGACGAGCGGGGCGGGCGGGCCGCTCACCACCGGCCAGGTCTCCGGCGGGCCACTCACGACCGGACAGGTCGCCGGCGGACAGGGCACCACCGGTCAGGTCGCCGGTGACAGGTCGCACCTGGCCGTTGCCCCCGGCTCGTTCGTTCCGCTGGTCGCTCGTTCGTTCTGCCGGCCCCTCCATCCATTGGACAGCGGATTCACGGGCACGGCGGCCCGCATTGGACCCCATCTGCGGGACGAACGTCCCGACGATCCGCGCATCCGGTCCGGCAGGAGCCTTCCGGCCTGCGGTAAGGGCCGGGACCTCGGGCCCCCACGCTCGTGAAGGCTTTCACGAAAGCACGGGGCCCCCGGTCGCCCACCGACTCGCCCCGCACCGGGGGCAGTTCGGCGGAGCTTCGGGGGCAGGGCGGGAACTTTCCGCCGCCGTCCCACGTTTTTTCCAACCCCGGCGACGATGTCGGAGCCAGGGACTACGTTAAGCACGCACCACGTCACATGCGGCAACGGCCTGGAGAAAGCACCTTGAGCGATCCGTACGAGACAACCGAGCAGCACCTCGACCGACTCCTGCGACGGGCCCTCAACTCCTTCGACCTGCCCGACGGCACGGTCGAGCGGCTCGGCACGGCTCTCGCGCACAGCAGCACCCTGCACTCCTCGCACCACAGCGCGGAGCTGCACCGCGAGACGTACCGCCACACCTACCTGCTCGCCGACGGCAGCGCACTGAGCCTCTGGGAGCTGGTGCACGGCGGCGGCCGGGACGCCCCCACCGCCCGGGAGCACGAGCTGTACGACGAGGAGGCGGACGCGCACGTCGCCGCCGCCCGGGTCACCGGCGTGTTCGCGGACGCCCCGGCGTTCGCCGAGGACATGCCGACCGTCGCCCTGGACACCCTAAACGCGCTGATGGCCGCTCCCCCGGGCCCGCCGCCCCGGACGTACGCGCCGGACAACAGCGCCGACCACGCCCGCCGGGTGCTGCGCCGCGCGGAGAACCCTGACCGGCCGGGCGCGTCCACGGCCCGGCTGCTGCGCTCGGCCTTCGCCCACCACATCACCCAGATCTTCGGCCGGCAGTTCCGGGTGGGCGACCACGACGCCGGGTTCACCCTCTACGAGCACGCGTTCCTGCTCTTCGACGGCAGCGAGACCAGCCTCTGGGAGGTCGAGCACACCGCGACCGAGGACGGCCGCCACATGTGCGAGGTCTACACCGACGAGCAGACCGCCCGCGACGCGATGGAACACCGCGCCCGCATCTGAGGAGCGCGCCGAGCGCCGGGACGATCGGGGCCGGGGACGACGGGGCCGGGACGATCGGGGCCGGGACGGTCGGGGCCGGAGACGATCGGGGACACTGGGGAGAACCCGGAGAACCGGCCCCGGCCCCTCTCCCGGCCCCGCCCCCGGGGCATGGCCCCGGTGCCCCCGGTATGGCCCCGGACATGAGCGAGCCGTATGACCCCGGACATGAGCGAGCCCCGACGCCGGGGGGGGTGGGCGCCGGGACTCGGTTCAGGGGACCGGTGCGAAGACCGGTCGTCGGGCCGGTGCGAACCGGCTTGATGGGGAGATTACGGGTTATTGGCTCACGCCGCAGCGTCAAAGCCCGTGTCGCGCGCCATTCGCTTCAATTCGACCAACGCGTGCTTCTCGATCTGGCGGATCCGCTCACGGGTCAGACCGTGTTCCTTGCCCACTTCGGTCAGCGTCCGCTCGCGGCCGTCCTCGATGCCGTACCGCATCCGGATGATGGAGGCGGTGCGGTTGTCGAGCTTGCCGATCAGCTCCTCGAGCTCCTCGCTGCGCAGCAACGACATGACGGACTGCTCGGGCGAGACCGCGGAGGTGTCCTCCAGCAGGTCGCCGAACTGCGTGTCGCCGTTGTCGTCGACCGGCATGTTGAGGCTGACCGGGTCGCGGGCCCAGTCCAGGACGTTGCTCACGCGCTCGGGGTCGGAGCCCAGCTCCGCGGCGATCTCCGCGTGTTCCGGGTCGCGCCCGTGCTCGCGGTTGAACTCGCGCTGGACCCGGCGGATGCGGCCCAGCTCCTCCACCAGGTGGACGGGGAGGCGGATCGTGCGCGACTGGTCGGCTATCGAGCGGGTGATGGCCTGGCGAATCCACCAGGTCGCGTACGTGGAGAACTTGAAGCCCTTGGCGTAGTCGAACTTCTCGACCGCGCGCACCAGGCCGGCGTTCCCTTCCTGGATCAGGTCGAGCAGCGGCAGACCCGCACGGGGGTAGCGACGGGCCACGGCGACGACGAGACGGAGGTTGGAGCGGATGAAGACGTCCTTGGCGCGCTCGCTCTCGGCGAAGAGCGCTTCCAGTTCCTCGGGCTTCGCCCCACCGGCGTCGCTCTCCACTTCACCGTCGAGGATCTTGCGGGCATAGACACCCGCCTCGATGGCCTGCGACAGCTCGACCTCCTTGGCGGCGTCGAGCAGGGGCGTTCGCGCGATCTCGTCGAGGTACATGCCGACCAGGTCGCGGTCGGCGATCTCTCCGCTTCCACCGCGAACACTGCGGGCCCGTTCGGTCCCACCGGTGGGTGACGAACGACGGGCGACGGCACGGGTTGCCATGCGTGCTCCCTTGCTGAGTAGGTCGCGACACCCTTTCGGGTGCCCTGCATCCGATGGAAACAACGACTGGAATCCGGACAGAATTCCCCAGCACCGGCTTCAGTTTCGCGATCATGCAGTACCCTGTCGGCCGCCGACAGGAGGACAGATGTCTCGCATACCCTCGGACGCGCAGGTCAGACCCGGTACGGAGGGTGATCTGGAGGCGCTCACGGACATCTACAACCATTACGTACGTGAGACCGCGCTCACATTCGACGTAACCCCCTTCGCCCCCGAGGCGCGCCTGCCCTGGCTGCGCGCCCACCCGGCCCACGGACCCCACCGTCTGCTCGTCGCCGAGGACACCCGCACGGGGGCGGCCGGCGGGGGCCGGCTGCTGGGGTACGCCACCAGCAGCGCGTTCCGCCCCAAGGCGGCGTACGGCACATCGGTCGAGGTCAGCGCCTACTGCGCGCCGGACGCGACGGGCCGGGGCATCGGTACCCTGCTGTACGCGGCGCTCTTCGAGGCGCTGGCCGGGGAGGACCTGCGCCGTGCGTACGCGGGCATCGTCCAGCCGAACGAGGCGTCCATGCGTCTGCACGCGGCCTTCGGCTTCCGCCTGCTCGGCACGTACACCGAGGTGGGGCGGAAGTTCGGGCGGTACTGGGACGTGAGCTGGTTCGAGAAGCCGCTGTAGGTCCGCGCGGCCCGCCGGCTCAGCCGAACTGGACCGAGCGCTTGGCCAGCCCCATCCAGAAGCCGTCGATCACGCTGCGGCCCCGGTCGAGCTCGTCCTCGGAGGCGCCGAGCGTCACGAAGAGTGGCGCGAAGTGTTCGGTACGGGGGTGGGCGAGGCGGCCGGCCGGGGACTTCCGCTCGAAGTCGAGCAGTGCGTCGACGTCCTGCGCCTCCAGGGCCCGGTTTCCCCAGTCGTCGAACTCCGCCGACCAGCCCGGGGTGCCGCCCCCGGCGTGGCGGAGCGCGGCGAGGTTGTGGGTGAAGAAGCCGCTGCCCACGATCAGCACGCCCTCGTCGCGCAGCGGGGCGAGCTTGCGGCCGATCTCCATCAGCTTCCGCGGGTCGAGGGTGGGCATGGAGATCTGGAGGACCGGGATGTCGGCGCCGGGGAACATCTCCACCAGCGGGACGTACGCGCCGTGGTCGAGGCCGCGCTCCGGGATGTCCTGGACCGGGGTGCCCGCGGCGCGCAGCAGCTTGCGGACGTCCTCGGCCAGTTTCGGGGCGCCCGGGGCCGCGTACTCCACCCGGTAGTAGTGCTCGGGGAAGCCCCAGAAGTCGTAGACGAGCGGCACGGTCGTCGTGGCGCCGATCGCGAGGGGGGCTTCCTCCCAGTGGGCGGAGACGATCAGGATCGCGCGCGGGCGGGGCAGGTCGGCGGACCAGGCGGCCAGCTGGCCGGTCCAGACCGGGTCGTCGGCGAGCGGCGGGGCGCCGTGCGAGAGGTAGAGCGCGGGCATGCGCTCGGCGGTGGTGGTCATGACCCTCCCATCCTTGAAACTTCAAGTTCCTATGGATACGACCGTAACGCGAGCTAGTTCAACTTTCAAGGAAAGTCGTACAGTGGGCTCATGACCACGGCACCCACGACCGGCACCCGGTGGCTCACCGACGACGAGCAGCGCGTCTGGCGTGCCTACCTCCAGACCACCACGCTGCTGGAGGACCACCTCGACCGCCAGTTGCAGCGGGACGCGGGCATGCCGCACCTCTACTACGGACTGCTCGTCCAGCTCTCCCAGTCGCCCGGAGGGCAGCTGAGGATGACCGAGCTGGCGAAGGACGCCAAGATCACCCGCTCCCGCCTTTCGCACGCCATCGCCCGGCTGGAGAAGAACGGCTGGGTACGCCGCGAGAACTGCCCGACCGACAAGCGCGGCCAGAACGCGGTGCTCACCGAGGAGGGCCACGCGATGCTGCGGCGCTCGGCGCCGGGCCATGTCGCCGCCGTCCGGCAGGCGGTGTTCGACCGGCTCACGCCCGAGCAGGTGCGCAGGCTCGGGGAGATCATGGGCATCCTCGCCGCCGACCTGCAGCCGGACCGCTCGGACGCGGACCTGCCCTGGCTCCGCTGACCCGGAAGCGGGCGGGGCCGACGCGGCGGGAGGGGGCGGATACGGCGCGGGCGGATACGGATCTGCCCCGGTTCCGCCGCTCGTGCGGCGGGACCGGGGCAGGAGTGCCGGGCGCTGATCAGCTGATCAGCGGCTCGACCGATCAGCGGCTCAGCTGATCAGTGACTCAGCCGATCAGCGACTCAGCCGATCAGTGACTCACCCGGTCAGTGCGCGATCACCGGGATCTTGAACTCGTCCTCTTCGGCGTCACGCGTGCCGCCGCCCTGGCTCACCGGGCCCATGCTGGGCTTCCCGGCGTTGATGAAGGTGAAGGCGATGGCGGAGGCGACGACGAGGATGCCGACCGCCCACCAGATCGCGCTGGTGTAGCCGTCAACCAGGCCCTGGAGCTGGAGCAGCTTCGGGTTGGTGGCGCCCGCCGCGTGGTCGGTGATGAACGCGGTGGTGGCGCTGGCGGCGATGGTGTTCAGCAGCGCGGTACCGATGGCACCGCCGACCTGCTGCGAGGTGTTGACCATCGCGGAGGCGACGCCTGCGTCACGCGGCTCGATGCCGTGGGTGGCCATGGACATGGCCGGCATGAACGCCGTACCCATGCCGAGGCCGAGCAGGACCATGCCGGGCAGGATGACGCCGGCGTACGAGGAGCCGATCTCCAGGCGCGTCAGCAGCAGCATGCCGACGGCGGCGAGCAGGAAGCCCGGCCCCATCAGCAGGCGCGGCGCGACGCGGGTCATCAGGCGGGCGCCGATCTGCGTGGAGCCCGTGATCATGCCCGCGACCATCGGCAGAAAGGCGAAGCCGGTCGAGAGCGAGCTGTACCCCTTGACCACCTGGAGGTAGTAGGTGAGGAAGAGGAAGAGGCCGAACATGCCGATGACGGCGAGGCCCAGCGAGAGGTAGATGCCACCGCGGGTGCGGTCGGCGAGCACCCGGAGCGGCAGCAGCGGCGACTTCACGCGCGACTCGACCACGATGAAGGCGGCGAGCAGCACGACGGCCGCGACGAACGAACCGATCGTCAGCGTGTCCGACCAGCCGGCCGACTCGGCGCGGGTGAAGCCGTAGACCAGCGAGACCAGGCCGAGGGTGGAGAGCAGCACGCCCGGGATGTCGAGCGAGGAGCGGTTGCGCGTACCGGCGGGCTCACGGATGAAGAAGTACGCGCCGATCGCCGCGATGACCGCGAACGGGATGTTGACGAAGAAGGTCCAGCGCCAGTTCAGCGAGTCGGTGAGGAAGCCGCCGAGCAGCAGGCCGACCGCGCCGCCGCCACCGGCGATGGCACCGAAGATGCCGAACGCCTTGGCGCGCTCCTTGGCGTCGGTGAACGTCACGGCGAGCAGCGAGAGGGCCGCGGGCGCGAGAAGCGCACCGAAGACGCCCTGGAGGGCGCGGGAGCCGAACAGCAGCCCCTGGCCGGTGGCCGCGCCACCGAGCGCGGAGGCCAGCGCGAAGCCGATCAGGCCGATGGTGAAGGTGCGCTTACGGCCGAACAGGTCGGAGATCCGGCCGCCGAAGAGCAGCAGCCCGCCGAAGGCGAGGGCGTAGGCCGTGATGACCCACTGCTTGTTGGCGTCGGAGATGCCGAGGTCCACCTGGGCCTTGGGCAGCGCGATGTTCACGATGGTCGCGTCGAGCACGACCATCAGCTGGGCGAGGGCGATGAAGGCCAGTGCCTTCCACCGCCCGGGGTCGGGAGCCGGGATTCCGGCGTTCTTCGGCAGGGTTTGGGACATGGGAGTAGCCACCTCAGGACATGCGCGGGATCGGCGGAACCGTCGATCGCGAAGGGTTCGTGCGGTGCACGCATGGGACGTGCGTGCGGTGCGGACAGGGGAGTGCGTGCGGTGCACGCGCAGGACACGGCGGGCGCGCGCGAACGCACCCGTACACGGGTGAAGAAGAAGAATCGTTTCTGAACGGGCTGTCGGGACGGGCTCCACGGGACGCGGGGGCGGGCGGTCGGACGCCCGGTGCGGCGGGCGGGCACGGGTGCGGGAGCGGCGCCGCGCGAGCGGGGCGCTCTCCCCCGGGGTGCGGACCGTGCGGCCCGGTCCCGGTCACCGGCGACGTTGCCGGTCCCGTGGGAAGCGAGGAGAGATACAGGGAAGAACGGAGGAAAACAGGGGGAAAAAGTCGGGAAGCGGGAAAACTTCGGACATCAGGGGGTCCGGGTCAGCCGGTCGAAGGGGGTGCGTGCGGCGTCAGCGCCGCCGCAGGTCCTCCAAGGTCGCTGCCGTACCGGGGAGTCGGGAGCGGGCCGGGGTCCGCAGTCCGTCCAGGAACAGTTGCAGGTGGCGGTGGGCGAACTGGTCGATCTCCACACACGCGACGCCGGGGAGGGGCCGGGTGAGCTGGGAAAGGGCGATCATCAGGTCGCCGACCGCGATGTCGGTGCGCAGCCGCCCGGAGATCATGGCCCGCCGTACGAGTTCTTCGACGGCCCCTTCGAGGTGCCGGCGTTCGGCGAGCAGTTCGGGGTGGGCTTTGTCGAACGTACCGGAGAGCAGGGGACACAGGGCCCCGACCCGTTCGTCGGCCGCCGCGTGCACGAAGCGGCTGAGCGCGTCGAACGGATCGCTCTCCTCGGCCATGGCCTCTTCGGCCCGGTCGGCGGTGCGGGACAGGACCGCGAGGACGACCTCGTGGGTCAGTGCGGCCCGGTCGGGAAAGTTCCGGTAGAGCGTGGCATTGCCGACGCCGGCCCTCCGGGCGACGTCGTCGAGGGGCACGTCCGGCCCGAGTTCGACGAACATCTCCCGGGCGGCCGTGACGATCCGCTCGCGGTTGCGCAGCGCGTCGGCCCGCGGGCGGGACGTACGGCGCCGGCATTCCGGTGCGGTTCGAGCGACGGTCTCCACGACGTGGACCTTCTCCGTGTACGAGTACGGGCGGCCCTCCGGCGTGAACCGGGGACCACGTCCCCACTTCGCGGGGACACAGGTACAAACGGGGAAGAGGTCCCCGGTTATTTCGCCCGCCCGAGTGACCTGCATCACAGAGGGATCCGGCGGGGAAAACCCTCCGATCGGCTTACCCAACGAGCGGGCCGGGGCCGCCGGACAGAGGCTGACGCCAGAGCGCAGTCCGGGTCGGCCGGCTGCCGCGTACCCCGGAGGCGCGCCCATGCAGCACCCTCGCCGAGGGATACGCAGCTGTCGCCGCCCGTTCGCTCTCGCGGGGGCGACCGCCCTGGTCATCGCCACACTGGCCTCCGCGAGCACCGCCCTGCCCGACGCGAACCAGGCCTCGGCCGGCCCGGCCTCCCTCACCCGCGCATCGGCGCTCGGCCCGTGCCGGATATCCGCCGCCCTGGGCGTGCAGATGTCGGAAGGCATGCCGACACCCCCGGGATACGTCCACTCCACCGGCAGGGTGCGGGCCCTGAACCTCATGATCGACTTTCCGGACGCACCCGGCAGCGGAAGTGCGGCGGACCGGATGGCGGAGTTCTTCCCGCAGACCTCGGACTGGTTCCGCAGGAGTTCGTACGGGCGGCTCGTCTACGTCCCCGAGGCGCCGGTGAAGGGCTGGCTGCGGATGCCGCTGCCGTTCGCCGAGTACGGCATAGAGCGCGGTTCGCCGTACGAACCCGGCTACCGGCAGCTGGTGTCGGACATCGTCGAGGCCGCCGACGCGCGGGTGGACTTCTCCCAGTACGACCTGGTCAACGTGCTGGTCACGCCGAACGCGGGCCCCTCCGCCCTCGACACCGTGCTCTCCGTGACCTTCCCCGACAACGACGAGGCGCCGCGCGCCGACGGCGTGCCGCTGGCCAACACCTCGTTCGTCTACAGCCGCCAGGACGACGGCTCGGGCTCCTACGCCCGGACCGGCTACCGGGTGCTCCCCCACGAGAACGGCCATGTCTTCGGCCTGCCCGACCTCTACACCGCGGAGGGCGGCGGCTCGGTCGGGCACTGGGACATCATGTCCGAGGACTGGGGCGCCAACAACGACTTCCTCGGCTGGCACAAGTGGAAGCTGGGCTGGCTCGACAACGGGCAGATCGCCTGCGCGTCGGAACGCGGCACCACCGAGGAGACGCTCGAACCCCTCGAAACGGACGGGGGCACCAAGCTCGCCGTCGTCCCGCTGAGCGAGGAGTCCGGCTACGTCGTCGAGGTGCGCACCCCCACCGGGAACGACGAGGCGGTCTGCCGGCCGGGGGTACTGATCTACCAGGTGGACTCGGACGTGGAGACGGGCCAGGGGCCGGTCTCCGTCGCGGACAGCACCGACGACAGCGGCGGCTGCACCCGGCGGCCCAACGTGCACGCCGAACTCTCCGACGCACCGTTCCAGCCGGGCGAGACCTTCACCGACCGGGCCAACGGCATCCGGGTGTCGGTGCTCGGCGAGGACGGCGACGGCGAGTACCGGGTCCGGATCACCCGGTCCTGACCGGACCCGGCCCGTCGCCGCGAGGAACCGGCCCGTCGCCGCGAGTGGACGGGCCCGGGTGCGCTCCCGTCCTGCCGGACACCCGAGCCGGTCGCGCGACCCGGGTCAGTCGCGCAACACGTCGATCACGCTGCCGAGATGAGCACGGACGGCCTCCTCGGCCGCCTGCGGCTCCCCCGCCACGATCGCTTCGATCACGGCCAGGTGCTCGTTCAGGGACTGCTGGGGACGCCCCGGCTTCAAGGCCAACTGGAACTGGTGGCGCACCAGTTGACCATTGAGACGCTCCAGGAGCTCCACGGCGGTCCGCTGGCCCGAGAACTCCCGCACACAGGTGTGCAGTTGGTGGTTCAACTCGGAGTAGGTGAGGGGATCGCCCTCTGCCACCGCCTTGGCCATCGCCTCGCCCAGCCCGGTCAGCTCCTCGCGCTGCGCCCCGGTGGCCAGGACCGCGGCCTTGGCCGCGCACAGCCCTTCGAGCGCCATGCGGCACTCGGTGATGGCCACCGCCTCCTCCACGGTCACCACGCGCACCCGGGACCCGCGGTTACGGATCCGCTCCACCAGCCCCTCCGCGGCGAGGTCGATCAACGCCGCACGGATGCTGGCCCGTGTCACACCGAACTGCTCGGCGAGTTCGTTCTCCACCAGCCGCTGGGCCGGCGCCATCTCGCCCCGCAGAATCGCCTGCCGGAGCCGGGACAGAGCCAGTTGCTTCGCCTGCTCCCCGCTGCCCGGACTGGCTTCCTTCGGCATTCGTGCCCTCCCTGGGTGAGTGCTTGTCGGCGCTCAATCTAGGCCAACAGGATTGTCATCAATTTTGTCACCGATGTGCCGGGTTCGGGACGGGACGCCGGAGGCGGAACAGGCCGAGCCCAGGAGGCCGGCCTGTTCCGCCTCCCCGGGGCCCGGCCCCGCCCCGGCGCTCCGGAGCCCGGCCCCGCCCCGGCGCCCCGGAGCCCGGCCCCGTCCGCCTCGGGAGACGGTCCGCCGGCGACCGCACCCGGAACCCCTCGCAATCCGGTCCGCATGCCCTCCGATCAGCGGAAAACCCGCCGGGGAAGGAAATGCAGCTTGCTGCAGCGGGGCGGTGCATGAAGCTGCAGCAACACCCCCTCCCCGGAACCACTGACTCCGTGAAACTATCCAGCACATTACGAAGGGGGGCGAGAGAACGTGGACTATTCCGTACTGATTCCTTTTCTGCCGCGGCGCACCGAGCAGGTGCTTCCATACGCGGCCCTGGTCGAATGGACGGGGGCCCGGCGGCTCTGGCAGGGACAGAGTCTCCTGATGGAGCCTTTCCAGACTTTCTCTGCCGTGGCGGGTGCGGGATTCCGGGTTCCGACGGGCCTCGGGGTCACCTTGATGCCCCTGCGGCACCCCTTCGAGGCCGCGCACCTCGTCAAGTCCCTGGCGATGGCCACCGGCGAGAGCGTGCTGGCCGGATTCGGCCCCGGCGGCAGGACCTTCCAGCAGAGCCTGCTCGGCGTGCCGTACCGCAGCCAGCTGGGTGCGGTCAGGGAGTACCTGACGATCGTGCGCGGGCTGCTCGGCGGTGATCCCGTCGAGGTGAAGGGCGAGTTCTACAGCTGCCACGCCCAGATGGGACCGTCCATGTCCCCGGAGGTCCGGCTCGGACTCGGAGTGCTGCGGCCCGGCATGGCGCGGCTGGCCGGCGAGGTCGCCGACGCGGCGGTCACCTGGCTGACACCCGCCGCCTATCTGGACGGGGTGGTGCGCCCCGCTCTGCGGGAGGGCGCCGACTCCGCGGGCCGGCCGGAGCCGACGGTGACGGCGATGGTGCCCGTGGCGCTGGAGCGCCCGGGGCGCGACGTATCCGATTTCGTACTCTCCAGTAATTCTGGGCACATGGTGGCCCCGCATTACATCGACATGCTGGGTAAAGCGGGAATCGACTACTCGACGATGGACCCGAAATCGGCGGGACGGCTCATGGCCGATGCCGGTGCATTCATTCACGGGGACATCGGGAGCGTCGTCGAACAACTCGATGAATACCGCCTCGCCGGGGTCGATGAAATCGTCCTCAATCTGACCGGTGTGGCCAATCTCTATGGCCCGAAGGCCGCCATGGAAGATCTGAAAAAGATTCTCACGGCGGTCGGCGCCGATCGGAGGGAAACCCGTGCATGAGGCTCTGATCGGCCGTGCCGGTCTGCATCTGCGGTCCTGGGTCACCGGACGCGGCCTGCTGGGCGACGCCCCGGGGGGCGGTACGGCGACCGTCGTCCTGGAGGACGCCGCGCATCTGCCGGCCGTGCTCGCCTCGGACGTGGTCGGACCCCGGTCCCTGGTGCTCGTACCGGCCGGAACGCAGGAAGTGGACGAGGCCGGGGAATCCCCCGACGCGTCCCACGAGTCGGGCGCCGTCGTGGTGGGCTTCGAGGGCTCGCTCAGCGAGCCGGGCGGCGACGCCTCGATCGGCGGCGCCCTCTTCCTCCAGGTGCAGGACTACGGCACCAGCCCGTACATGTCCCTCCTGGGCACCACTCTGGTCCGGGTCGCCGGCGAGACGGACTTCGAGGCGTTCCTCGAGGACGCCGACCGGGCCCGGCTGGAGGGGGAGTTCGCCGCCTTCGCGGTGAGCCCCGCGGTCCAGCTCGCCGACCTGCCCGCGCTGGGCAGCGGCGAGACGGGCGACGGCCCCGCGACCCGGCTCTGGGTGGCGGCCGACGGCAGTGTGTCCGTGTCGCCGCTGGGCGCCCTGCTGGGCACCGCGGGCGACTCCGCCGCCGCGCTGCAGGCCCGGTGGGCCACCCTCACCGCCGAGGACGCGACCGGCGCCCCGCTCTCCCTCACCGCGGCCGTGCCGGAGGCGGTACGCGCGTCCCGGACGGCCGAACGCCCTTGGCTGGCACGGTACATGGCCGCGCTGGACGTACTGCGGGACCTCCATGTGCACGGGGTCACCGATGTGCGGGTCTCCGGGTTCGGCGGGCGGCTCGTGCCCTCGCTGGAGTCGGTGGACACACCGCGCGACGCCGACGACCCGCGCGCCCCCTTCCTGGCCTGGACCCCGGAGGCCGCGTACGTACGGGCGCCGGGGCACGACCGGACCTTCCGGCTCGGCCGCCCCGCCGCCCAGGTCGCCGAACGGCTCCTGGTGCACGGCTCCCCCGAGGCGGCGCTGGAGCACGCGCGCACCGAGGCGGGCCCCGGCACCCCGGCGCCGCTGACCGAGGCCGCCGTCGCGACGGTGCTGGCCTTCTTCGCCGAGCGGGGCGTCCCCCTGCTCCCGGAGACGCTGCCGAAGGCGCTCCCGGAGACGCTGCCGGACGCGTCCCCGGCGGAGGTGACCGGAGCGTGACCACGACAGCGACAGCGACAACTCCGACGTATCCGCCCGGACTTGCCGGTGAGGTACTGGCCGGGTACGGCGACCGTGTGGTGCTGCACGACCTCTACGACGCGGTGGGCGCCCCCGTCTACCACGACCTCGCGGCGGCCGACACCAGCGAGATCCGCGAAGTGCTGCGGGTGGCCCGGAAAGTTGCGGGGCCCGTGCTGGAACTCGCTTCCGGTTCAGGCCGGTTGACCCTTCCGCTGCTCGGCCTCGGCCGCCATGTGACGGCGCTGGAGCTCAAGGCGGAGATGCTGGACCTGCTGCGGGAGCGCCTCGCGAAGGTCCCGCCGCGGGTGCGGGTGCGCTGCGTCCCCGTCCAGGGCGACATGGCCGCCTTCGACCTGGGCAGCACCTTCGGCCTGGTGGTGCTCGGCACCACCTCGGTGTCGCTGCTCGACGACGCGGGCCGGGCCGGGCTGTTCGCCTCGGTGCGGGCCCATCTCGCCCCGGAGGGAAAGTTCCTGCTCTCCACCGTGGACATGGTGGACCCGGCGGACGGGTCCACCGGTGCCGCGGACCTGGACATCGAGGGGCAGGGCGCGAGCGGCCGGCGGTACCGGATGATCGAGCACTGGCCCGAGGGCGCCCCCGCCCGGCGCGTCACGATCCTGCCGCCCGCGGCGGAGGCCGACGCGACCGACCGGATCGAGGCGCTCACCACGTCGATCCGGGTCCTACCGGCCCTGGATCTGGAGCGCGAACTCGACGGTGCCGGGCTGCGGATCACCGCCCGGCACACCCTTCCGGCGAGTGGTCCGAGACACCGTGACGTCCTGCTGGAAGCGGAGGCCGTGTGATGGGCAACGAACTCTGGCCCTCCCTCCAGGCCCCCGCACTGCAGGGCGACGACGAGCTCTGCACGGTCTCCGCGCACGGGGTGCGGGTCCGCTTCCTGGACGGACGCGAGCTCCTCTGCGGCACCAGCGGCCTGTGGAACGCGAACCTCGGCTACGGCAACGAGGCGGTCGCCGAGGCCTGTTCCACCGCGCTGCGGGACGCCTCGTACCTCTCGGTCTTCCGCTACGAGAACGTCTATGCCCGGCGCGCCGCACGGGAGTTGGTGGAGGCGGCCGGTGCGGACACCTACGCACGGGTGCTGTTCTCCACCTCCGGCGGCGCCGCCAACGACCTGGTGATGAAACTCGCGCGGCACCACCACGCGCTGCGCGGCCAGGGGCAGCGCAAGCTGGTGGTGGGGCTCCGCGACAGCTACCACGGGCTGACCTTCGGCGGGTTCGCCCTCACCGGAGAGAACCTGGGGCAACCGGTGTACGGGGTCGACCAGCGGCTGGTGCGGCACGTGTCGCCGAACGCCGCGGAGGAGATCCGTACGCTGGCCGCCCGGCAGGGCACGCAGATCGCCGCCGTGGTGGTCGAGCCGGTGCTCGGCACGGGTGCGGTGGTGCTGACCCCCGAGTACGTGGAGACCCTGCTGGAGCTCCGCGAGCGGTACGGGTTCCTGCTGGTCGCCGACGAGGTGGCGACCGGGTTCGGGCGCACCGGCAGTCTGTTCGCCTCCCAGCGGTGGCCGGCTCCCCCGGACGTGCTGATCACGTCGAAGGGGCTGACCAACGGTACGAGCGCGGCGGCGGCGGTCCTGGTTTCGGGTGCGGTGGCCGCGCCCTTCGACGCCACCGGGGACGTGCTCGTGCACGGCGAGACCCAGGCGGGCACCCCGGTGACCTGCGCGGCGATCTCCGCCACGCTCGCCGAGATGCGCCGGCTGGACGCGGTCGCCTCGGCCCGCCGCCTCTCGGCCCGGCTGGACACGGCGCTGGACGCCCTGGTGGCACGCCACCCCCGGGTGAGCGCGACCACCGGAGCGGGCTGCTTCCGGTCGATCCGGCTCTCCACCGGAGGAGGGGGCGAGGTGCCGCTGCCGCCGGCGGAGGTCCCCGCGCTGGTCGCGGCGGTACGGCGGGCGGGCGCCCTGGTCCACCCCAGCGTGTCCGGGGTGCAGATCCTGCCCGCGCTGACCTACACCGACGAGGACCTCGCCGAACTCCTGCTCCGCATCGAGGCCGGGATCGACGCGTACACCGCGTCGGGCGCGGCGCCGATCGGCGCGGGAGCGGGGACGGGGGCGGTCTGATGGAGACGGTCTGGGGTCTCAGCAGGCACCCGATGACCCGGGTGGCGTACGGCCTGGACGGCCTGTCCCGGTGGCTGCCCCTGCACGAGGGCCGGCGGCTGACCGTCCTCGCGGACGCGGCCGTCGCCGAGGGCGAGGCGGTGGCCCGGGTGCGGGAGCGGGCGGTCTGGGCGGGCTGGGACACCGAGCGGACCGTCCTCACCGGCCCCGGCGACCTGGGCAGTGTCCAGGAGCTCGCCGGACGGCTGGCCGGCAGCGACCTGGTGGTCGCGGTGGGCGGCGGTTCCCTCCTCGACCAGGCGAAGCTCTCCGTCCTGCTGCGCTCCGACCCGGACGTGCGCGACCGGCTGGCGGTCCGGCACCGCAGCGGGCTCATCCTGCTGTCGGCGGACTCGGTCCCGCGCCTGCCGCTCGTCACCGTACCGACCACGGTGGGCACCGGCAGCGAGCTCAGCGGCGCGGTCTGCCTGGCCACGCCCACCGGGAAGCGACTGGTGCTGGGCAACGGGCTCCAGCCCGAGGTGGCGGTCTACGATCCGGCCGCCACCCGGACGCTGCCCCTCGAACTCCTCGCCGAGGGAGTGCTGGAGGTCTTCTTCCGGCTCTCCGGGATGTACGCCGGCGACCTGCGGGAACTGCCGGTGGAGGACGCCTTCGCCCGGACGCTGCTGGGGCTCCTCGTGGGCCTCGGCGACCGGGTGGCGGCGGCGCGGGCGACCGGGGGCGGGGCGGACGACTCCCTGCGGCTGGAGATCGCCAAGCTGAGCGGGCTGAGCCATCAGCAGTGGATCAACCTGGGCCGGGAACCCGCCGCCTGCAAGGGCTGGTACCTCGCCAACGAGCTCTCCACCGCGCTCGGGGTCCGCAAGATGGCGGCAGCCGCCGCCCTGCTGCCGCCGCTGTGGCGGCGGATCGCGGACGGCGACACCCGCTGGGGTTCGGCGTCCCGGCTGGCCGGGCTCTGGCGGGCGGTCGCGGACGGGCGGTCGGTGCCGACGCCCGAGGACCCGGTCGAGGGCATCACCGCCCTGCTGGACGACTGGTCCATCGCCCGCGAGCTCCGTGCCACGCCCGAGCGGACCGCCGTGGTGGCCCGGGCCACCACGCGGGCCTGGGGCGACGGGCTGCCGACCCTGGGCACGCTCGGCCTGCCCGACGTACGAGCGGCCCTGACGGAGGCGGTCCGCACCCCCGTCCCGTCCTGAGGACCGGCCCCCGCGGCGTGGCCCCTGCCCCCGGGCGGCCCCCGCGGCGCGGCCCCTCACCCACAGACTTCCGCCGGCACCCGCCGGCGGACGCACCACCGCAACATCAACATCCCGGAAGGAGGAGAACCCATGCAGAACACGGACACCAAGGCCCCTCTGGAGCTGGCTCTTCAGGAGCTGGAGGCGCACGAGCTGGACATGCAGGAGCTGGAGGCGCTCGACGCGCCCTTCGGCTGGAGCGACGTCCTCAGCTTCGTCGGCGGTCTCAGCGCGGGCGCGGTCGTTTCCTACGTCTCGCTGATCACGCTGGCCACCTGATCCACTCCCCGGGTCCGGCCCACCGGGCCGCCCGGTCGAGCGGAATCCCCGTACGACTCACGCGGTACACACAGAGATTGAGGTGAAAGCTATGCAGGAGAACAACAACTCGGCCCTCGAACTGGCCATGCAGGAACTGGACATGGAGGAGCTGGAGGGCATGGACGCCCCCGACTGGTGGAACAGCTTCCTGGTCAGCTTCGGAGTGTCGGCGGCCGTCAGCACCACCTACGCCTCGCTGGTCATCACGTCGGTCGTCGTCGCGACCTGACCGGTCCGGCACGCCAAGGGTCCCTGTTCCGGATGCAGGACTGGTGCATCCGGGACAGGGCCCCGGCGAGATGTTACGTGCGGCTCGCGCCGCGCCGCCGCGCCCGGGCGACCGGCGCGGCGGCGCGCCGTTCCCGTATCTCCGAGTATGCCCCGCGCACGCCGGACGACTCCGCGCCCGCGGCGGCGCATCCGTGTCGCCGCACTTCGACTCCTCCGCGCCCGCAACGGCGTACCCCGTCACCGCATCCCCGACGGCATCGCGCCGCCGGGCCGCCCCCTTTGATCCGAAGCGCAGGACCCCGCACGACCGAAGGAGAGTTCCCTCCATGTCCCAGGCTGCTTCCCGCGGCTTTCCGTGGGCCCTCGCGGGCTGCTGGCTGGTCGCCGTCATGGCCGCCCCCGGCATCGTCTCGGCACTCACCAGCGGCCGTACGCGGACCGTCGCCCTGCTGGTCTGCGTGGGTGTCGAACTGCTGATCATCGCAGGCTTCGGCCTCTACCTCCGCGCCCGCGGAAGGTCCTGACCATGGCCGACACAGTCGTCGAGGTCGAGGGCCTCACCAAGCGGTACGGCGAGCTGACCGCCGTCGAGGACGTCTCCTTCCATGTCGCGTCCGGCAGGGTCGTGGGACTCCTCGGGCGCAACGGGGCAGGCAAGACGACGACCCTGCGCATGCTGCTGGGTCTCGCCCGGCCGACCACCGGGCGCGCCACCGTCTTCGGGCTGCCGTACGGCGAACTCCCGCGCGCCGCACACCGGGTGGGTGTCTCGATGGACGGCATCGGCCCGTCCAACGCGGCCACCGGCCGGGGCGACCTCCGGGTCTGGGCCCGCGCGCTGGGGCTCGGCAGGAAGCGGGTCGACGAGGTGCTGGAGCGGGTGGGACTGGAGGGCGACGCACACCGCAGACTCCGCGGCTACTCCACCGGCATGCGTCAACGTCACGCCCTGGCGACGGCGTTGCTCGCCGACCCGGAACTCCTCATCCTCGACGAACCGGCCAACGGCCTCGACCCGGACGGCATCCGGTGGCTGCGGGAGTTCCTGCGGTCCCTCGCCGACGAGGGCCGGACCGTGCTGCTCTCCAGCCATCTGCTCGCCGAGGTCGAGCAGATCGCCGACGACATCGTCATCCTGCAACGCACCCTGCGGTACAGCGGAACGGCGGCGGATCTCACCCGGGACGGCTCGGTGAGCCTGGAGGACCGCTTCTTCGAACTCGCCGGCACCGCGGGCAAGGAGCCCACCCATGCGTGATCTCATCGCCTCCGAATGGCAGAAGGTCTGGACCGGCAAGGCCTGGTGGGCGCTGGCCCTCGCGGCGGCGCTGCTCTGCGTCCTCGCCGACGCCGGGTTCCTCACCCAGGCGCTCGACGAGCTGGAGCAGGGCACCACCACCGTGGCGCGGACCACCGCGTCCCTGGTGCAGGGCTGGTTCATGGTGGAGCTGGTCGCCGCGCTCGCCACCATGCTCGCGATGACCCGTGAGTTCTCCAGCGGCTCGATCATGCGGACGACGCTGCTCGGCGGAAGCCGGCTGCGGGTGCTCGGCGCGAAGCTCACGGTCGCCGCGGCCACCGGCGCGGTGTTCGCCGCGGGCGCCGGGATCCTGGCGGCCGTCAGCCCGTGGGTCTTCCTCGCCGGTCAGGACTTCCAGCCGCAGTGGACGGCGGAGGCGACCCGGACGCTGCTCGGTGTGATGGGGGTGGTCGTGGCGGGCGCCCTGTGGGGCTGCCTGCTGGGCCTGATCATCCGTCAGCAGGTCGTCGCCGTGGTCGTGATGCTGCTGAGCACCTGGCTGGTCAGCGGCGGACTCCAGCGACTCGCCCCCGACGTCGGCAGGTTCACCATCGACGAGGCGATGGCCGCCGTCTACCAGGACAGTTCCACCGCGGGGCTGCTCTCCACCCCCTGGGCGGTCGTCGTGCTCGCCGCCTGGATCGCCGCCGCCGCCGTGGCGGGCCGCGCGCTCTTCCTCCGCCGGGACCTGCCGTGAAACTGGCCCTGAAGCGCCCGGAACCCGTGGCGCCCGCACTCCCCCCGCTGCCGGAGCGCCCGGCGCTGGCGGACGAGGTGCTGGTGCACGAGCCGGCGGGCGAAGGCGCCCCGTGGATCGTGCAGTTCGGCGCCGGGCGGTATCTGCGGGTGGGCGCCGGGATGGCCCGGCTGCTGCGCTCGGCGGACGGTACGAACACCGCGCAGGACATCGCGGAGCACCTCGGCCGCCCCTGGACCGCCGAACTGGTGGGAGAGGGCCTGCTGCGCGCGCAGAAGATGGAGCTGCTCCAGGACCCGGCCCGCGAGCCCGTACGGACCCGGCGGTTCGCGTTCGTACCGCCGCTGACCTTCCAGTACACCGTGGTGCGCCCGGACCGGCTCCTCGCCCGACTGAGGCCGCTGACCGCCCGGCTGGCGCACCGGGCCTGGGCGGTGGCGCTGGTCACACTGGTGGCCGGTGGCCTGCTGAGCGTGGCGTTCCAACTGCCAACCGCAACCGCTGCGTTGAGCGGCCCGCTGCCGGTCTCCGCGCTGGTCGCGCTGGTCGTCGTCACCTACCTCGGCACCGCGCTGCACGAGATGGCGCACGGGGCGGTGCTCAGCCACTACGGCGGCAAGCCCAGCCGGATGGGCGTCATGCTCTTCTACCTGACCCCCGCGTTCTTCTGCGACGTCACGGACGGCTGGCGGCTCCCGAACGGGGCCCAGCGGGTACGCATCGCGCTCGCGGGCATCACCGTGCAGGCCGCCATCGGCGGGGCGGCCGGTCTCGCCTCGGCGGGCGTGGCCCTGGCCGGGGGTAGCGGGACGGTACGCGAGCTGCTGCTCCTGCTGACCGTGACCAGCTTCCTCTCCGGCTTCTTCAACGCCGTCCCGTTCATCAAGCTCGACGGCTACCTCGCCCTCATGAGCCACCTGGACGTCTCGCACCTGCGTGACCGGTCGATGGCCGACACCCGGCGCCTGGCCGCGAGGGTGCTCTTCGGCGGGCGGTACGAGAGGACGGTGCCCGAACTGGGCTGGGCCCCGCTCTTCGGCCTGGCCTGCATGGTCTTCCCGCTGTACGTGCTGGCCACCGCTTTCACGCTCTGGCGCTCGATGCTGGAGAACATGGGCCTGGTCGGCGCGGTCGTCGTGTCGCTGGCGCTGCTCGCCCTGCTGACCCGGTGCTGCACGGGCGCCCTGCGCCTGGGCGCCGAGGCGCTCGCCGCCGGGGCGGCCCGGTGGCGGATCGCGGTCGTCTCGCTGGCCGCCGTCGCCGCCGTCGCGGCCGTCGCCGTCGGGGTGACCCTGCCGTACACGGTGACCGGCGGGTTCGTGAACGAGAACGGCCGGGTGGTGTTCGTGGCGACGGGCGCGGCCGACCTGGACGCGGTCGCCCCGGGCGCGAAGGTCCGCCTGCTGGGCAGCGGGATCGTACTGCACGAGAAGGTGGGCGAGGCCGAGGTGGCATCCACCCGGCCCACCGACGTCTCCGCGCCCTTCTCGGTGTTCGCCCCGGTCACCGGGCTGGACGCGATGGCCCTGCCGGCCTCCGGCATCCCGCTGCGCACCGACGCGCCCCCCTCCCGGTCCACCGGACTGGCCGAGATCGAGGCGGGCCGGCGCAGCCTGGGCGAGTGGCTCTACCTGCGGTACCTCGCGCCGTTCTGGCGCTGACGCGGGCCCGGCCCGTACGACGTCCCCGCACGGCTGCGGGGACACCTCCTCCCTCGCGACGGCCGCCCGTCGACCGCGCTTCCTCCCTGCTCCCAAGGCGGTTGATCATGGACATACTCCGGCATCTCGCACACTGCCCGCCCGGCACGCCGTTCTTCGACCGGGACGACGCGGACAGCGCCGCCCCGGACGACTACCCCGCCGTGTCGGCGCCGGCACCGGAGGGCTGGTCGCTGCACACCGGTCCGGACTGGGCGATGCTGACCCCGCCGGACCACCAACTGCCGCCGCAGGGCTGGAAGATCCACGTGTCGGCGGTCGCGGAGAGCGCCGAGAGGGTTCTGGAGCGCTGCCGGGAGTACCTGGTGCCGCGGGGGATCGCGTTCAAGTTCATCCGGAGCCGGAAGGTGCTGCTGCGCCGGAACGGCAAGTACGGCGACCGCAGCGCGTCGGGCAAGTTCGTCACGATCTACCCCCGGGACGAGGAGATCCTCGCCCGTGTCCTGGAGGAGCTGGGCGCCCTGCTGGACGGGGAAGCGGGCCCGTACATCCTCAGCGACCTGCGGTGGCGGTCCGGGCCGCTGTACGTCCGCTACGGCGGGTTCGTCGCGCGGACCATGAAGACGGCGACCGGCGAGACCGTCCACTGCATCGAGGACCCGGACGGGAACCTGGTGCCCGACAAGCGGCTTCCGGCCTTCCGGCCGCCGGAGTGGGCGACGCTGCCCGCCTGCCTGGAGGAGGCGCTGCGGGACCGCAACTCCGGGACTCTGGACGACTTCCCCTACCGCGCCGAGAAGGCCCTGCACTTCTCCAACGGCGGCGGGGTCTACCGGGGCAGCGATCTGCGGACCGGGGAGCCGGTGCTGTTGCGCGAGGCCCGCCCGTACTCCGGGATCGACACCCACGGCAACGACGCCGTCGCCCGGCTGGAACACGAGCACGCCTGCCTGGAGAAGCTCACCGGGCTGCGCTGGTTCCCCCGGCTGATCGAAGCCCGGAAGGGGCACGAACACCACTTCTTGGTAAGGGAGTTCATCGAGGGAGACACGCTCGCCGCGGCGCTCACCCGCCGGCTTCCGCAGGCCCCTGAGGCCGACCCGGAACGGACCGCCGCCTACACCCGGTGGGCCCTGGACGTGCTCGCGGACATCGAGCGGGGCGTCGCCGCGATGCACGGGCGGGGCGTCTTCTTCGGCGACCTGCACCCCGGCAACGTCCTGGTGCGCCCCGACGACACCGTCGTCTTCATCGATCTGGAGACGGCGACGACCGACCCGGACACCGCGCAGATCCACGCGGCCCCCGGCTTCGGCGCCCCTGCCGGGCACCGGGGCCCGGACATCGACCGGTACGCCCTCGGCTGCCTGCGGGTCGCCCTCTTCGCGCCGCTGACCACGCTCATGGGGTGGGGCCCGCACAAGGTCGAGCAGCTCATCGCCCACATCGCCGCCCGTTACCCGCTGCCCGAGGACTGGGGCGACCGGGTCCGCGCCGACCTCGCGCCGCTCGCCGCCGAACCCCCGGCCGCACCCGCCTCCGCCTCCGCCTCCGACTCCACCTCCACCTCCGGTGCGACGGCGGGTACGGCGGGTACGGCAAGCACCGCCGTCGCCGAGGGCATCGAGGCGACCGCGACCCCGGACCGCACGGACCGGCTCTTTCCCGGTGACGCGACGCAGTTCCTGCTGCCCGGCGGCGGCGCCAACCTCGCCTACGGCACGGCCGGGGTGCTGTGGGCCCTCGCCGAGTCCGGCCGCGACGTGCCCGAGGCGCAGGTGGAGTGGCTGGAACGCGCGGCCACCGCCGACACGGCCACCACCGACGCCCTGCCCGGCCTCTGGACGGGCCTCTCCGGTACCGCCTCGGCGCTGCTGCGGCTGGGCCGGACGGACGCGGCGGCCGGGCTGCTCGCCCGGGTCCGCGCGATGGACCCGCCCAACGACAGCTACTTCGACGGACTCGCCGGCATCGCGCTCGCCCAGCTCCACCTCGCCCGCACGACCGGCGACGAGGATGCCCTGAAGTACGCGACGGCCACCGGCGAACAGCTCACCGCGCGCGCCGCCGCGGCCCCGCCCCGCCGGGGGCAGTCGGGCCTCATGCGCGGCCGGTCGGGCGGCGCGCGGCTGCTGCTCGCGCTGTACGGGCAGACCGCGGACACCGCCTGGCTGGACGCGGCCCGGGAGCTGCTCGCCACCGACGTGACAGCCCTCGGCTGGACGGCGGACGGGGGTACGGACCCCACGGCCGGCACCGAGGGCTGGGCACCCAACGCCCCGGGCAGCCGCCCCCTGCTGGCCGCCGGTGGCGCGGGCACCGCCCTGGTCCTGGCCGACTATCTGGAGCACCGCGAGGACCCGCGCTTCGGCCTGGTCGTGGAGAGCGTCCGGGCCGCGGCCCGGGAGGCCATGCCCCGTACCGCCGGGCTCTTCCACGGCTGGGCCGGTGCCGCGCTCACCCTGCGGCGGCTCGGCGAGGAGCCGCCGCCGCGGCTGCTGGACGTGCTGGACCTCTACCGGGTCGAGTACGCCGGGCGCCCCGCCTTCCTCGGCCACGAGAACCTGCGGCTCTCCACCGACCTGGCGACCGGTGGCGCCGGGGTCCTGCTCGCCCTGGGCGCGGCGGTCGGCGGGCCCGCGGCGCTACCCTTCTGGTGACCGCGCACGAGGGGAGGGCGAAGTCCGTGGGACACCGCACCGCACACCACCGCTCACCCCGGGTGACCGTGGTCTGTCCGACGTACAACCGGTCGGAGGCGATCACCCGGACCATCGAATCCGTCCGGGCCCAGACCGTCGAGGAGTGGGAGCTGCTGGTCGTCTCGGACGGCTCCGACGACGACACCGAGGCGTGGGTGGCACGGGCCGCCCGGGAGGACTCCCGGGTGCGGCTGGTCCGTCTCGCCCGTTCCGGCCACCCCAGCGGCCCGCGCAACGCCGGACTGGCCGAGGCCCGGGGCGCGTACACCGCCTACCTCGACCACGACGACACCTGGTACCCGCACCACCTCCGTACCGTCCTCGAACTGCTGGAGGGCGGCGCCGACTTGGCGGCCACCGGGTGCGAGTACCGGGACGCGGCGGGGGGTGTCGCCGCCGGGCTTCCGCCGCTCTCCTGTTGCTGGCACCCTCAACTCCAGCTGATGGGACCGCTGTTCGAGCCCTCCCGGGTGGCGCACCGCAGCGGGATCGTGGAGTCGGTGGGCGGCTGGCGGACGGGCGCGGGGCTGGAGGACTGGGACCTCTGGCTGCGCCTCACCGACGCGGGCCACACCTTCGCCACCGCACTGGAGCCCAGCGCCGCCCTCCTCACGGACGGCGGGACCCGCCGGCACCGGATGCCCCGCCCCCACCGGATGCCGCTGGTCCATCTCGACGACGCGCGGGCCGCGCACGCGCTGCTGGGGGAGTTGCGGACGGGGCTGCACGACGAGACGTTCCGCGCCGCCTGCCGGGAGGACATGCGGGAGTGGTACGCACGGATGGTGCGGGACGGGGGCTTCGTACGCCCCGTGGACTGGCACGGCGACCTCGGGGACGAGATCGACCGGGTGGTCGGGGGGACGGGCAGGCTCTTCGAGGAGTTGGTCCTCGTGCCCGACCGGGGCCGCTTCGCGCTCGCCCGCAACCTCCTCTGCGCCCGCCCCGAGCACGCCCGCCGAGCCACCGCCCTGCTGCCCGCCATCCAGTCCCGCCAGCTACGGCTGCTGACGGGACTGGCGGAACAGGCGGGGCCGACGGGATCAGCGGAACGGGCGGGGCGAGCGGGAGGAGCCGTCCGGCAGCGGGCCTGAGCCCCTCAGATCCAGCCCTTGTCCCGGGCGAGCAGTGCGGCCTGGAATCGGGTGGCCGCGTTGAGGCGGTGGAGGAGCCGCGCGACGTGTCCCCGGTAGGTCCGTATCGAGACACCCAGCTCACGCGCCCCGGCCTCGTCCTTGTCGGTACGGGCCATGATCTGGAGCACCTTCAGCTGGAAGTCCTCCAGCCGTTCCCGCTCCGCGCATCCGCCCAGCAGCGGTGCGGCGTCGGTTGCGTGGGCCCAGGAGCGGTCGAAGAACGACCTGAGCGTCTTCACCAGCCCTTCCTGGCGGATCAGCAGCGCGCGCTGGTCCGGCGCGTCGGGGGCCGACTGCACCAGGGCGGTGCTCCGGTCGAAGATCAACACCCGCTCGAACTTCCCCTCCAGCAGCCTGAACTGGGCACCGTGCTCCGCCAGCTCCCGGTAGTAGCCCGCCGATACGGGGTCCCGGAGCGCCGAGCGGTGCACCAACACCCGCACGGAGACACCCCGCCGCAGGCACCTCAGGTCCGACTCGCGGGCCATGGCGGCACATTCGGGTGTCAGCGTGCGTGAGGGCTGCATCGCGAGCAGCTCCTGCCGGGCGAAGTACGCCAGCTCGCCCATCCGTTCGTAGAGCAGACCGGCCCCCTCCAGGGTCTCGACCTCCTCGTGCACACCCTCCTGCCCCTGCCAGTGCAGGACTTGGCGTACGAGGGAGTGGCTGGTGGACAGGATCTCGCGCTGCTCGTCCTGGAGGGCCCGGATGCGCTGCTCGGCGAGCCTGCCCACCCCGATCCCGGGATCGACGGGAAACGCCTCCCCGTTCGCGCCGATGTGGACCATGCCCTGCTGGTCGAGCCGTTTCAGGGCGAGTTGGAAATCGTGCTCGTCCAGCCCGAGCGCCGCACGCAGATCGTCGGCGGTCGTGCCGGGACGCCGCAGCAGCGCCCGGTACACGGATTCATCGAGGGGTTGGACTCCCAATACGGCCAGTTCCGACACATCCATACGTTCCCCCGTAAAGAGATGCTCGCTTGTGCGCACCTGGGCAAATCATCACATTCACGTCTTGTGCACGTCAATGATCATGTGACTCTTGTGGAGACATTGCACACTGTGCCCTTTGAGGCAGGTGAGTACTCGCGAAACCGGCAAGTAGCCGATCGGGCAGGCCCTGACAAGGCGGCACAACCAGCCCTTACGGGTTCACCACAGGGTCTCCGCTGACGGAATTCATACGCGGTCCCCGAGTGACACGTGAGGGAACCGGCCGCATGTGCGAGGCGTGATGAGGGAAAGTCGGGGGGCACGGCGCGAGCACGTCGCGCGCGACGAGGGAAGAGGGGTCCGATGGACACGGGACTGACGGTCGGCGAGCGGATCACGCTGCTCGGACTGGACCAGCGGGACGGCACACCGCATGCCTCTCTCCGGGTGGCCGCCGCGGTCGCGGCGGCTCCGCTGCTCCAACTCGTGCGCTGCGGTGGGGTGGTGGCCGAGGGCGGCAAGCTCGTCGCCGCCGGCGGTCCGGCACCTTCGGAGCCGCTCGCCGCCGCCGTGGCGGCCCAGGTACGCGAACACCCCGAGGCCCGGCCGCAGGCCTGGCTGCTGGCCGTGCGCGACCAGGCGGTCACCGCCGCGTACGACGGCCTCCAGGCCAAGGGTGTGGTCCAGCGGGAAGGCCGCAAGCTGCTCGGCGCCTTCGGCTCCTACCGTTACCCGATCACCGACGCCTCGGCGCCGGAGGCCCTGCGCGGCGAGCTCGCCGGGGTGGTGCTCGACGGGGCGCCGGCCGGTCCGGAGACGGCGGAGCTGATCACGCTCCTCCACCACGCGGGTCTGCACGCCCGCGCCCTGCCGGACGCCGACCCCGCCGCGGTGAAGGAGCGCATGGGCGAACTGGCCGCCAGGACCGGCGCGTCCGGAGCGGTGGGCGAGGCCGTCTCGGCCGCACTCGCCGCCCTGACCGTGCTGCTGGTGAGCATCCCGGGCATCACGGCCGGCTGACCCTGTTGCGCCCGGGGTCTCCTTCAGCGCAGGACGATGCCCGTGTCCGTGGAACGGAGTGCCTCACCGAGGAGGCCGCACCGGTGTGCACCACGCCGAAATCGGGTCGACACCCGTTCCCCGCCGCGGGAAACTCCCCGCAATGAATCGACGAACCGACACACCTCCGACCTGGGACGAGCGTACGCAGCTGGTCACCTTCCTCGACTACGCCCGTGACACCGCCCGAGCCAAGTGCGAGGGCGTGTCCGCCGCGGACGCCCGCAGGGCTCCGCTCCCGGATTCACCGCTGATGACGCTGTGCGGCCTGATCAGCCATCTGCGTTGGGTCGAGTACTACTGGTTCCAGGTGATGTTCCTGGGCGAGGAGCTCGCGGGGCCGCTCGCGGGGGCGACCGACGACGATCCCGACCCCGAGATGCGGACAGCGGTCGACATCCCCTTGCCGCAGCTTCTCGCCGAGTACGAGGAGCAGAGCGCGCGCTACCGTCGCCTGGTGACGGACCACGACCTGAACTCGGCGGCCGAGCGTTCCGTCAGCGACGGCCGCCACGTGGACCTGCGGTGGGTGATCCTCCATCTCATCGAGGAGACGTCCCGCCACAACGGTCACCTCGATGTCGTGCGTGAGCTCGTCGACGGGCGCACCGGCGCCTGAGACCTGCTGTACGGGTGGTGTCAGGTGACGGTACGGCCCAAGGGGTGTCCCGCGATTCGTGGTGGATCACTGCGCGGCGTCGGATGCGGTGCATCGCAAGGCGGAGGGGCGTCCGCATGCTGGATGTATGCGGACGTTCCGACAACACGGCGAGGTGTCGTAGCTGTCGTCGCGCACCCACCAGGAATTGCGGGACCCCTCAGCGGCCGGGAAGCATCGCGAGGGCCTGGGAGCGCTTCGCGACGAGGTCGTCGTACGTGCCGTCGCGCTCGGCCCAGCGGTGCGTGAGAACCCGCTCGACCAGGATCTCGTCGGGGGTGGGGTTCTGTGCGAGCAGCCCCATGACCTCGGTGGCGAAGGCGTCGAGCGGCAGCGCCTGCGGGTTCACCCGCTCCTGTCCCGCCGTGGCGACGGCCGGGGGGACCAGTTCGACGACTCCGACGCCGGTGCCGTCCAGCTGTGCGCGCAGCGCCTCGGAGTAGGCGTGCACCGCGGCCTTCGAGGCGGCGTAGCTGGGCATGGGCGGGAACGGCAGGAAGGCGATGCCGGAGGTGACGGTGACGAAGGTGCCGGCGCCCCGCCCGACCAGGTGCGGGGTGAAGGCGTCGATCACCCGGATGGTGCCGACCAGGTTGGTGTCGATCGTCGTCTTCGCCGCCTCGAAGTGCGCCGGGTCGCGCAGGTCCTCCAGGAGCATGACGCCCGACATGGTCACCACGGTGTCCAGCCCGGGGTACCGGGCGAGGACGGCGTCACGGGCGGCGGAGACGGAGTCACCGTCGGTGACGTCGAAGGCGAAGGTGCCGAAGCCTTCGGCGGAGAGTTCGGCGAGCGCTTCCGCGCTGCGGCCTCCGACGGCCACGGTGCTGCCCGCCGCGGCGAACCGCCGGGCCAGTTCCCGGCCGATGCCGGACGTTCCGCCGACGACGAGAACGGTGCGGTGGGAGAGATCCACGAGGTTTTCCTTCGGTTGGGGGCACCCGCGGTCTCGGAAGGGGCAGAGCGCCCGCGGGGCCGTTCAGCGGTGGTCCCTGTCCTGGGGGACAGTGCTGCCGCAACTCTGCGCGCCGTCCGCCGGGCGGGGCAGTACCCCCGTCTTCCCTGGTCCTGCCAGGGCCCCCTCAGGGACGGGCGCCCCGCATTACGGTGGCCCCATGAAGGACGAGGAATCCGGCAATCAGCTCGGCAGCTACCTCCGTGCCCGGCGTGAGCTGGTCTCCCCGGAGCTGGCGGGCATCCCGCCCGGCGGCAACCGCCGGGTACCCGGTCTGCGCCGTGAGGAGGTCGCCCTGCTCGCGGGGATCAGCCCCGACTACTACCTGCGCCTGGAACGGGGCCGCGACAAGAACCCCTCGCCGCAGGTCCTCGCCTCGCTCGCGCGCGTCCTGAGGCTCGACGACGTCGAGCGGACGTATCTGCTCGGGCTCTCGGCGGCCCGCCCCAGGGCACCGCGCCGCAAGCGCCCGGAGCACGTACCCGCGCGGGTGCACCAGCTCCTCGCGCACCTCACGGTTCCCGCGTTCGTGGAGGGGCGCGCCTTCGACGTGCTGGCCTCCAACCCCATGGCCGTCGCCCTCTCCCCGCGCCTGCGGCCCGGCCACAACCGGCTGCTCTCGCTGCTCCTCGATCCCGAGGAGCAGGCGTTCCACCAGGACTGGACGAGGGCCACCGCCGACTTCGTCGCCACCCTGCGCACCACGATCGGGGACGACACCGACAACCCCCGGTTCGTCGAACTCGTCGGGGAACTCGCACTCTCCAGCCAGCGGTTCCGAACCCTGTGGGCCCGGCACGACGTCCGCGTCCTCGACGGGGGCACCACCACCGTCCACCATCCCCTGGTCGGTGACATCCGGCTGCACCGCGACAAACTCCCCGTCGACGACGTCATCCTCGTCGTCTACTACCCCGACAAGGACAGCGAGAGCGACGAGAAGCTGAGGCTCCTCGCCGCCCTCGGGACCGACCCCGGCGGCCCCGCGCACGAGCCGGACGGCCCCGCGCACGAACCCGGCGGCCCCGCGCACCGGACGCCGCCCCCGCCGCCCCCGCCGCAACCGTGACGCCCACGGCCCTGGCCGTGACACTCGGGGCCGCCCCGGGGACGTCACCGCCGCGGAGTCCCGGGCCGCGGCCGCTTCGACCCGGTCGGCGGAGAGGCCGTAGGCGTCGGCCGGCAGCCCGTACGAGCGGTGCCGGCCGGCCGGGTCGGGCGCCCGGGCGTTGACGCTCGGTTCGTCCACGCCGTGCGACGCGGCAAGCGCGGTGAGCACGCGGTGGACCTGCTCGGGGGCACCGGACACGAGGTCCTGCGGTGGATCTTCGCCCGCTCCAGCTCCGCCCCGGTCCACCGGTGGCGGCGCACGGTCTGCGGGTTCCGGGGTGCCGGGGTTCCGGGGTGCCGCCCGCCTGCGTACGTCCGCTGCCGGGGCATCGACGCGCCACAACGGGCCTTTCTCTGCGTTCCGTTGCGCCCCCTCAGCCGACCTGGCCTTCCGCGGCGGGCGTCCGGGCCCGGAGGAAGAAGAAGGAGGTCAGGATGCCGAGGACCACCACCGCCGTGTTCACGATCACCGCGGTCGTGATCCCGTCGTGGATGTCGGTGTTCGCCGCGGCGATGGCCGACATGATCGGGGTGCCCATCGTGATGCCGATCTGCTGGGTCATCGTCGCGAGACCGGTCGCCATGCCCTGCTCGTGGTCGGCGAGCCCGGTGGTGGCCGTGACCATGAAGCCGACGATCACCAGCATGTTCCCCACCCCGCCGGCGAAGGTCGCCGCCAGCAGCAGCCACATCGAGCCGCTGGTCTCGCCGAGGCCGACCAGGGAAAGGGTGGCCACCGCCTGGAGGACACCGCCGATCAGCAGCGTCGACCGGGTCGAGGTCGCGCCGATCACCCGGGGTGCGAGCGAACCGCCCACCACCGTGCCGACTCCCAGCACGCCGAACGACAGGCCGGCCGTCAGCGGCGAGAACCCGAGCACCTCCTGGAGGTGGAGCGTCATCAGGAAGACCAGGCTCGTCTCCGTGAGGAACGCGATCACGCCCGCCACGTTCCCCCAGGCCACCGTCCGCTTCTTCAGCACCGGCACCGGCACCAGCGGGTCCGACGCCCTGGACTCCACCGCGTAGAAGACCAGCAGCAGCGCCACGCCCGAGGCCAGCCAGCCCAGCGCGGCACCCGAACCCCAGCCGTGCTCACCGGCCTGCGTCAGCCCGAACACCAGCGCCAGCAGCCCCAGCGTCACCGAGACCGCGCCGGGCACGTCCAGCTTCGGCCGGACCGCCGGCCGCGACTCCTTGATGACCGCGGGGGCGATCGCCAGCACCGCGATCGCCACCGGCACGTTGATGAGGAAGGACCAGCGCCAGGAGAGAAGATCGGTCAGAACTCCGCCCAGGATCGCGCCCGTCGTGAACCCCGCCGACATCAGCGCGCCGTTCAGCCCGAGCGCCTTCTGCCGCAGCGGCCCCTCGGGGAACGACGTCGTGAGCAGCGAGAGGCCCGCCGGTGTCACGGCGGCCGTCGCGAGGCCCTGGAACACCCGGGCCACGATGAGCATTTCGGGGCTCTGGGCCAGTCCGCCCACCAGGGACGAAAGCCCCAGCACGGCGAGGCCCACCAGGAACAGCCGCCGCCGGCCGAACAGGTCCGCGACCCGCCCGAACAGCAGCGTGAAACCGGCGGCGGCCAGCGCGAACGAGGTCGCGACCCACTGGAGGCCGGACAGCGAGAAGCCCAGTCCGTCGCCGATCACCGGCAGCGCGACGTTGAGGATCGAGAAGTCCACCGCCAGCATGAACTGGGCGACCAGCAGCACCACCAGGACGAGGCGGAGCCGCCCGTCCAGTCGGACCGGTCCCTCCCCCGCCCGTACACCCTCGGCCACAGCCATCACGCACATCCCTCCGTCGCGGACCACCCTCAGTGGTCCTTCCGGAGAGCGACTCTGGCCCTGCGCACGGGAGTTACCCAGCCCCCTGGTCTTGCTGGCGTCGCGGAAGGTATCACTGGCAGGGCCACCTCCGGGGCCCCGCCGAGGCCGCCGCACGGGCACACTGGGAGGCATGGACACTCCCACGGCTCTGGGCGACTTCCTCCGCAACCGCCGCGCGCGGCTCCAGCCGGAGGACGTCGGCCTGCCGAGTCACGGCACCCGCAGGCGGGTCCCGGGGCTGCGGCGCGAGGAGCTCGCCCTGCTGGCCGGGGTGAGCATCACGTACTACACGCATCTGGAGCAGGGGCAGAGCTCCAACGCGTCGGACAGCGTCCTCGACTCCCTCGCCCGCGCCCTGCGCCTCACCCCCGACGAGCACGCCCATCTGCGCGACCTGGCCCGCCCGCCGAAGGCGAAGCGGGCCGCGCCGCACCGCCCGGAGTTCGTCCGTGCCACCACCCGGCGGCTGATCGACTCGATGCCGCAGGTCCCGGCCGTGGTACTGGACGGGCGCAACGACGTCCTCGCCTGGAACGCGCTCGGCCACGCCCTGCTCGCCGGCCACCTCGACGTGCGGAGCCCGGACACCCCGGCGGACCGCCCCAACCTCACCCGGATGCTCTTCCTCGACCCGCACACCCGCGAGCTGTACACGGAGTGGACCAAGGAAGCCAGGGTGGCCCTGTCCGCGATGCGCCTGGTCGCGGGCCGCAACCCCGAGGACAGCGCGCTCGCCGAGCTCATCGGCTCACTCATGCTGCAGAGCCCCGACTTCGCCGGCCTCTGGTCGAAGCACCCGGTGCGGGACTGCACCGTCGGGACGAAGGCGCTGCACCACCCGGTGGTGGGCCCGATGACCCTGGACTTCGAGAACCTCCACCTCGCGGACAACACCGGCCACCGGATGCTGCTCTACACCGCCCCCGAGGGCTCCCCCTCCGAGGCGGCGCTGAGCCTGCTGTCGAGCCTCACCGCCGAGACGGACCGCACCCGCCGCGCCGGGTCACGGCAGGCGGACGCGACGGAGACGGGCGCGGACGGGCTGCGGTAGGCACGGGCGGCGCTCCCCCGGCCAGGCGGCTGGACACCCCTCCCTGCCACCGGGCACTGTCCGGTAATCGACACCCTGACTGTTCGTCACCGTACGATCTCTGGTAGTTGTGTCCCCGGGGTACGGGCGCTGGCCCGTAGCGGGGCCTCATGTGCTCCGCAAGGGAGGATGCACATGAGCACCGCCACGCGCGAAGAGGTCCTCGCCGGGGAGCAGAAGGCCGTCGACCACGCGTACGACTGCTACACCACGCGGCTCGCCGAGATGACCGGCACGTCCGCCGCCACGGCCGCGGCGAGCACCAAGGACGGCATCGCCACCCGGATGGACACGGAGGCGCGCGCCGAGGCGTACGGCGGCCTGGGGGACGAGGCACTCGTCTTCTCACGCGTCGACGCACCGGAGGAACCGGGAGGTGCGCCCCGCCCCTGGTACATCGGGCGGCGCGGCGTACGGGACGCCGGGGGTGATCCGGTCGTGCTGCTCTGGACCAGTCCGCTGGCGAAGAAGTGGGCCGACGCCCGGCCCGAGGACCCGGGGGAAGTCGAGCTCCGGCGCCAACTCCGGTGCGTGCGACAGGTGGTGGAGGACTACTTCGACGACATCGCCCCGGTGTTCACGGCCGGTCCCGCACGGGAACCGGAGGACCTCCCCGGACAGCGGGACAGGCGGGACGCCCCGGCGCACGACGAGGCGCACGACGAGGCCCCCGACGAAGCCCGGACCGAGGACGCGGCGGAGGCCGAGGGGTCACCACTCGCGGAGGAACCCGGCGACGACGCCGCACCGCAGGTCCCGTACGTTCCCCATGTCCCGGTGCCCCGACGGAAGTTGCGCACCCCGTCCGCCACGCCCGGCGACGTGGCGCGGGCCCGGCGGCGCAAGCCCGCGCAGCCGGACGACTTCCTGCTCCGCGAGCTCCAGCGTTCGCGCGGCGGCCGGATGCGCGACATCGTCGAGACGATCCGCCGCGACCAGATGGACCTGGTCACCGGGTCCCCCTCGGACATCCTGGTCGTGCAGGGCGGGCCCGGTACCGGTAAGTCGGCGGTCGGCCTGCACCGGGTCACCTGGCTCGTCAGCAACGAGCACTTCAACGCCGCGAACATCCTCGTCATCGGCCCTCACCAGCGGTTCCTGGAGTACGTCGGCGAGGTCCTGCCGACCCTCGGCACCCGGGACGTCAACGCCGTCCAGCTCTCACGCCTCTGGGACGGCGAACTCCTCGGCACCGACACCCCGCAGGCCCGTGCGGTGAAGGCCGACGAACGCATGGCGGCCGTGCTGCGGCGGCGCGTCGAGCACGAGTGCCGCCCGGAGTCCATCGACGGCCAGCTCACCCCGCCGTCCTTCGAGGGCGACGAACCCGCGTTCACCGTCACGGCGGGAAGTGCGACCCTGCGCATCGCGGGTTCGGAGGTACGCGCCCTGCTCGCCGAGGCACGGAGCGGCGACGCCGCCTACCGCGAGCGCCGCGACCGCTTCCGCAGCCTGATCGTGGACCGGCTGCTGCGGGAGCTCACCGCCATCGCCCCGCGCCGGGGTGCGGACGGCACGATCCGCCGCAGCCTGGAACGCAACCGCCGGGTGGAGCGCCTCATCGACCGCGTCTGGCCCTCGCCGGGCGCCCGCGAGTCGCTGCGCACCCTCTACGACTCGCCCGAGCTGCTGCGCGCCTGCGCCGAGGACCTGCTGAGCGAGGACGAGCGGCGCGCGCTGCACCGCCCGCGTGCGACCCGCGCGGACGGCGACCCGTGGACCCTGGACGACCGGGTCTGCCTGGAGGAGCTCAGGTACCTCATCGCCGGGGAGATCCCCCGCCGCTACGGCCACATCGTCGTGGACGAGGCCCAGGACCTCACCCCGATGCAGGCCCGCGCCCTGCGCCGCCGGGTCGCCCGGGGCGGTTCCATGACGGTGCTCGGTGACCTCGCGCAGGCCACCGGACCGGTTCCGTACACCGCCTGGGACCGCCTGGGAACGCTCCTCTCCGACCATGGCGACTGGCGGGTCGCGGAGCTCAACACCAGCTACCGCGTACCCGCCGAGATCATGGAGTTCGTCGCCCCGCTGGCCCGCGTGGTCGCTCCGTCGCTGCCCTACCCGCGCGCGGTGCGCGAGGCGGGCCCGGACGCCGTACGCACCCTGTCGACCGAGCCCTGGAAGCTCCTCGACGACACGGTGGCCCAGGTGACCCGCCTGGTGGGCACCAACGACGGCCGCACCCTGCGGTCGGTGGCCGTCATCGTCCCCGACGACTCGCGCTGGCTGGAGGAGATCGGCGGCCGGCTCGACCGCAGCCCCGAGATCACCGGCCCGGGCCGCGCGGCGGTGTCCGTACTGGCCGCCGCACAGGCCAAGGGCATGGAGTACGACCACGTCCTGGTCCTCGAACCGGCCACCATCGCCGACACCGGCCCGGCCGGGCTGCGGCAGCTCTACATCGCCCTGACCCGCAGCACGCAGAGCCTCACCGTGCTGCACACCTCCCCGCTCCCGGAGGCCCTCACGCGCACCGACGACCCCACCGGCACGGGATCGGTACCCGGCGGTCCGGCACCGGGCACGCCGGCACCGGACACCTCCCCGGTCCGTACGGCAGCGGCGGGCGAGGTCCCCGAGATCGGCTCCGACATCCGGGTACGGGTCCTGGGCCCCGGCCCGGGAGGCCGCTACCGGGTCAGGGCGCTCGCCCCCGCCGTCGACCGCCCGCTCGTCCTGACCGTCCGGCACGGTTCCGCGCCGCCGCGCCCCGGCCAGGAACTGGACACCTGGGTCTTCGCCAACGAGACCGGCCACAGCGTGCTCACCGCCGACGAGCGTGGCCGCCTGCCCATCTCCCCGAGGATGGCCGACCGTTATCTGGAGGCCGTCACCGTACTCGCCGAACTACTTTCCCCCGGCGCGGACTTGGAGTCCGTACCGGACGCCCGATCCCGCCTCTCCGAGCTCCAGGGCATGGCCAACCGCATCCTCCGCCGCGACCAGGCGGACTGGGTGGACGTGCGGCGCGTCCTCGGCTCACCGGACCGGGACCGGCTGGGGGTGCTGCGCGACCTCGCGGCCGGCACCAACCGTGCCCTCAAGGACGACACCCTGGACACCGGCCGCCTCTCGGCCGAACTCGACGGCTCCGGCTGGCTCGACGCCCTCGCGGAGGCGCGGGAGACGCTCCGTACGCGCGGGGCGGGGACGGCCGGTACCGCGGGCCGTGCCGAGGAACCCGCCGCTGAGCCCGCAGCGGAACCCGCCGCTGAGCCCGCAGCGGGACCCGTCGCTGAGCCCGCCGCTCAGACCGACGCACCCGAACCCGCGCCCGAGGCCGCCCCGGCCGAACCCGCGCCCCGGCCCGACCAGCCTCCCCAGAAGGAGAGCGACCCCGTGACCCCCGTGACGACCACCGCCGTAGACGCCCCCGCCGCACCCGTTCCGGTCCCGGCTGCGGCCCCGGTTCCGGCTGCGGCCCCGGCGCCCCAAGAGGGCTTCCTGCAGGCGCTGGTGACCTCGGCAGCCGCCGACCGCACCGACAAGAAGCACGAGGCGGTCCGCCACCTTCTCATGTCGGCTCTCCTCTGGGCGGACATCCAGCCGACCGAGTCCGAGATCGTCGACGTCGGCTGCGTCACCGACCGGGGCCTCTTCCTCTACGAGGTCCTCGGCGCCGGCCGGGCCGGGTACGAGGACCTCCGTTCCGGGGCCACCCGCCTCCTGGAGATCAACCACACCCTGCCCGCCCCGGCTGCCGCCCGCTATCTGGTCCTCTGCGAACCGCCCACCGAGGACTGGTCCGCCGACACCGTCCGCGACATCTTCGGCGTCCACGTCCTCTGGCGCACCCCCGACGGCTGGGGCGGCGAGGACACGGCGACCGCCCTGGGCTCCTTCGGCGCGTAGCGGCGACGCCCGCGTGCACGTGTGCGGGCCGCCCTCCCCGTACGGTCCGAACTCGCCACGCCCGAGAACAGGTTCGTGCTGGTCGAAGTGCGGCCCGTGGCACGACGGCATTGCCGCGTGCGGCGGGCGGGAAGTGCGCGATCCGGCAGCCAGGAGACCCCGTTCGCTGCCGGCACTTCACCCACGGGCCGGCCCCGGCACGCCCGCCCCGGCCGGACCCGGCGGCGCGGCCACCCCTTCCCCCGGAGGAGCAACGCACCGTGACCGGCCCGGCGCGCGGGCGTTCTACCGGTCGCCAGGATTTCCGGAATACGACGAACCGCTCGTCCCTGATGAGGACGCCGGCGCGAGGTGGGAGCGAGACACGTGCGACAGAAGTGTTGCGAGCGTTGCGAGTTGGTCATCGGTCTGGGCTGCTCGTGCCCGCCCGACGGTTCCGCGCCGCGGGAGCGCCCCGTCTCCTCGCCCCGGCAGGAGTGGCGGACCTTCCCCGCCGACACGATCCTCATCTCCCCGCGGCGGTACGCGCACCTTCCAGGAGCGTGCGCCTACCTGACCGAGGAGCTGGTGACCGCCCCGCGCTGGGGCTGGATCCCCGCGCCGCCGGCCGGGCTCTGGGACAGGTTGAGCAGCAGCTGCCCGGCGACCGCGACCGAGGGGAACACGGACCGCCAGGCGATCCGGCGGTGCGAGGAGTGCGAGGCCGCGGTGGGATGAGCACCTCCTCCCAAGTCTGCCGGGCCGCCGGTGAGTTCAGCGGCCCGCAGCCGGCGCCACGTACACCCGCAGGCCGGCCGTCCGGTGCGGCGTCCAGGACCGTGCGTAGCCGGGCGGTCTGCCGCCCGGTGTCAGGAGCACGGCGGTGGGCAGCCGCTCGGCGGTCCGGCGGATGCCTGCCGTCGTGGTGTTGGCGTCGTGGCCGCCGGCCGCCGCGGAGGAGCAGCCCGCGTAGAACGCGATCGGCACGTACTCCTTGCCGGTGACCAGGCAGGGCGGCCGGACGCCGAGCCGGTGCAGCCCGTCGGCGACGGCGGCCCACTCCTGCCGGGCCGCCGTGGTGCGGCGCACGGTGTTGTGCAGTACCACGAGCTGCGCGGTCAGGTGCCCGGCCAGCACGAGGACCAGCAGGGTCACGGTCAGCGGGCGGCCCATCCGCCCGGGCGTCCGCACCGCGTGCACCACGAGTCCGGCGACCGGGACGGCGAGCAGCGCGTAGGCGGGCATCAGGAAGCGGGGCGCCGCGTAGCCGATCAGGAAGAGGTACGGGAAGGCCGCCGAGGCGGCGCAGGCCAGCGGTACGAGCGTGACGGCCGGGCGCCCCGCGCGGACGGCGACCCTGACCGCGAGGGCGGCGAGCACCGGCAGGGCGAACCACCACAGCGTCTCCGTGACGGGAGGCACCGCACCGGCGCACGGACGGCACAGGGTGCGTCCGCCCAGTGCGCGCAGCTGGTCCACCACCGCGATGTTCCAGCCGAGGCCGCCCTGGATACGGGACGCGTCGGCCAGGCGCTGCGCCGGCCCTCCGTAGGCGACGTACGCCTCGATCACCCACTCCGCCGCCCCTGCCGCGAGCCCGCCGCCCAACGCCACCAGCAGGGCCGGGCGGCGCCACTGCCGTACGCACACCAGCAGGACGAGCAGCGGCAGGACCACCCACACCGCGTCCATGGGCCGCATCCAGGCCATCAGCGCGGCGCTCAGGCCGACGCCCCGGAGGGCCTCGCGGTCGGAGCGGTCCGCACGGGCGCGCAGGAAGCAGCCCGTACCGGCCAGGGCGCCCACGGCGACCCAGTAGTTGGGCATGGCCTGCGGACCGTAGAAGAGCGTCACCCACAGGGTGGCGAACAGGGCGCCCGCCGTCGCGAGCACCCTGGCGGGGAGGACGCCCCGCCAGGCGCGGAGCGCGAGGAAGAGACCGAGGCCGGACAGGACGGCCAGGTAGACCCGGAGCAGGGCGGTCGACGAGGACCAGGCGGCGACCGGCGCCACCAGCAGCGGAACTCCCCGGGCCCGCGGGGCGCTGAAGAACGAGGCGGGCGCGTGGCCGGCGACCTGGCTGACGTAGACCGACTCGTCCCAGCCGAGGCCCATCCCCGGTCGTACGAGGAGGAGTTGGGCCAGCGTGAACGCAACGGCCACGCCGGCGACCGCCACCCCGCCCCGGGGCCGGCGGGACGACCGGGCAGGAGGGACTGCGGCTCGTGGGGCTGCGGCTGGTGGGACGGCGGCTGGTGGGACGGCGTCGGCTCGCGGGACCAGCTCTTCCCGCGGGACCGAACCGCCCGGGCCGGCCGTCGTGACCCGCGCGCCGTCCGTGGTCTGCGGACCGTTGCTCATCGCTCTCCTCTGAACCCTGCGGGCTGTGCGGGCTGTGCGTCCCAGCCGGCCTCCGCCCGAGAATCCCCCACCCGCCGTGAGGTTTCGGCCGTGGCCGACGCGGGTCCGCAGGGAAGAGCCGAAAGGCGTAACGCCGCTGCGCGAGGTCAGCTCACGAGCTGCCCCACGTGCGCGTGGAGAGGACCAGCAGGTACCCCGTCCGGGTCCCGCACGGTCACACCCCAGGTGTCCCAGTAGGGACTGTGGGCCGGGACGCGCTCGCCGCCGTGCCGTTCGAGCCTCTCCACCAAGGCGTCCGGGACCGGCTCACCGAGGTGGACGACCAGAAGACCCTCCGGGTTCGGTCGTGGTTCCACCGGCGCGGCCGGGTCGTGGGCGAGTTCGAGGTGCCACGTCGCTCCGGGCCGGCCGGCCATCGGAAGCGAATGCCGCCGTCCGGCAACCGGGTCCGCGTCGTGCTGGTACAGGATGTCGAGCCCCAGTCCGGGGCCCCAGAACCGTTCGGCGGCCCGTAGGTCCGGGCGACGGACGCCAGAACCGTTCGGCGGCCCGTAGGTCCCGCGACGGACGTGCGATGCGGACGTGTGCCGTGGCATCTGCCGGCACGCCGCTGCCTCCTGTGGTGACGCGCGACGGGGGGAGGGCGTACCAGTGCCGGGAACGTAGTCCGTGGGTGATCGGAGACCCATCGGGCGTCGGTCCTGAGTCCTCAGCCCTGCTTCCCCAACCGGCCCGGACACCGTCCAAGATCTCCAGCGATGCGCATCCTCGGAACATCCAGCACTCCACCCGCTACACTGGCGGCGGCGAACCGGCCCTCACCGGCCGATAGCCAACCTGTCCGAAGCGCGTCAAGAACGGTCTCGCGTACGACACCGTTTCCGGCGCCTTCACCGACAGAGCCCCGCCTTCGTGGGGCTTGGACAAAACCCCAAAACCGCAGGTCAGCGCAGCGCCTACTGCGGCTCACAAAACGGACGAGGTCCGTATCCGGAACGCATGCAGCATCTCCGCAGGTGAGCACAGGTGCGCATCGCCCCGGCGCGGAGACTTCAACACCAGGCCTGTAACGCATGGCTTCCGCCGTCTGGCGTGCACCCGGTTGCGACCTCTCGGACGCCACTGCCTTCCGACGGACATGAACGCCACTACCTCTCCGCTCGCTACCTCTCCGCTCGTCACGGACTACAACGGCTCCCGTCCCGGCCATCTTCGCGGCGCAGTTCAGCAGCGGCGGCGCCACGGGCAGGTCCTGCCACGTGCCCGACTCCACTTTGAAGGGATCGCAGGAGATCCGGAGTTCGACCTCGCGCAATTCTGCGAGGTCGCCCTCTGCGCCGGCAAACGCCCAGGCCAGCAGGGGACACCACGCCATCCCGGCGAAGCCTCGGTTGCGGAGCGATTCTCCGGGTCGCTCGGACGTCGGGCACTTCGTCCGACCCCACCGAGGCTCTACGGCGCACCGTAGAGGCCGCCGACCCGCTCCCGGACGCCACCACCGATCAGTCGGCACCCGCATTACATCAATCCGGTTGCCACGCAGCCTAGTTGAGGCACTTAGTCACCGGATCGAGTGAACGCAGGTTCTGCGAGCGGCAGTTGTTTCACGGATGGTGGCACATTTCGTGGTGCACGTCGGTGGCTCATCATCGGCGTCCGCCTCATGCCGCTTCCGGCGGAGCAGGAGCAGGCTGCGAGAGGTCCAGGCGCCACCGAGGCGCTGTTGGGGCTGATCGTTCTTCGGACGCTGGCCGGTGGACTGTACGGGGCGAGGACCGCCGCACACCCTCACGGTGTCGGCCCGGCTCCTCGCCGGCACGAGGCTTCTGCACTCGGGCGCGTGACACGCTCCCGACGGTCGGGAGTTTCTGTGCTCGCCCGGGACGCCCCGGGTGGAAGGACGACATCATGGCCTTCGACGACATCTACCCGCAGATCGGCACCAACGCCTGGGGTGACCGGCTCGCGGACGCGATCGAGAACACCTGCGCCGACCACGGGGTCGTGCCGCCTCCGCGGGACGCGATCCTCGAGGGTCTGGCCGCTGCACTGCCGGACACCGAGATCAAAGCCCTGATTGCCACCCAGCGCGGCAGAAGGGTCCTTAAGCCCACCGTCTGCCGGCCCGCGAAGGCCGGCGACGAGCAGGTGCTGCTGCTGACCTGCGACGTACACGGCGCCGCGGTGGTCCCGTGGGACCTCAACGACCGCACTGCCATCTGCTGGTCGTCGCCCGCCCCGGAGGCCAGCCAGCGCGTCAAGGACCTCGTCGCCGTCGAGTTGGCGCTCCAGGACGCCACAAAGAGCGCGAAGTCCGCCGAGAAAGAGCGGGAGGCCCTGCGTCGGGCGCCGGGGGACGACACGTACGCGCCGCAGGCACTGGCGGCGGCTACGCAGAAGCACCAGGACGCTGTCCGCCGCGTGCGCGAGGTTGAGTCCGAGCAGCATGCTCTCCTTTCCGCCCTTGGCCACCGGCGGCCGCGCCCGGTGGTCCGCGCCGCCCAGGAGGACGGGCAGCCGAAGGCGGCGCTCACCCTCGCCGAGCAGCCCTACGCGGTGGCCGTCCACATGCAGCGGTACGCCGCTGACAACCTGGAGCGCGCCGGTAAGACCCGCGGGTACGACCTGGCTGAGTCCCTCGTGGCCGGAGGCCAGCTCTCCAAGGGCATGAATGTCCTGCAGCAGTGGCAGATCTCCCACTCCGACGGCACGGTGTCGAAGCTGTGGCGGCTGGCCGCCGTGACCGGGAACAACCGTGCGCTGGCCCGTCTCAGTGTCTTCCGGGTGCAGCCAGAGCACTTGGTCACCGGGATGCCTCAGTCCCTCGTGGCTATGCCGAAGGACAAAAAGGGCGGCCCCGAGCCGCTGCTGCTGAGTCAGCGGGAGGTTTTGAACCGGCTTTCCGCCCGGCTCAACAGGGATGGTGCGAAGCCGGAGACTGAGGCGACCGACCCATCGGTCAGGGCGGCGAAGATCGCCACGGTGTCCGCGGAGATCGTGATCGGCTGTACCAAGCCCGAGGCCCTGGAGCACGTCCTACGGGCCTTGAACGTCGACGACCACCTGCGCGGCATCCAGCCCTATGAGGAGGACGCGCGGCTGGTCGCCCTGTTCGCGACGCTCGTCGATGCCTACGCCAGAGAATCCCTCCTCGCAGAAGCGCTCGCCGAGGCGTTCCCCGACGCGCGCGCTGCGGACGTCCTCGATCTGGTGGGCGTGCGCGACGCGCTGACGGTCAACGGGCCGCTCGACCCACTGGAGCCGCTGGTGCCCGCGGGCGCCATGGTTTCCCGGGTCGTGCTGCGGGACATCGCGGTGCGCGCCATCACCGCGCTGGTGTTCCCCGAGATCCCTCACGAGACCCCGCAGACGGCAAACGCGCGCACCGTCCGCGACACCGGGAGGCTCTGGCCCGTCGTCAGGGGAACACTGCAGGAGCCAGCGTGGAGCCAGATTCGGGCAAAGACGGCCGAGTCGCGCACGCGCCTGTGGTCCGCCGCCGTCGCGCAGCTGTTCGTACATCGAGGGAACATCCTCTCCGCCCTCGGTCTCTTCGGCACCACGGAGACCAAGGAAGGCGCCGGACAGGATCCGAGGCCGCTCACTGAGCTGCTCATCGGAGCGGAGGCTGGTGACGCAGCCGCCTGGTACGCCCTGGTCCAGCGGATGGCACCGGCTCTGATCCACGCTCCGCAGCCGTTCATCACCGCGGGGCAGGGCAGCGAGGCGGGCGCTGGGCGTAAGGGCGTGCGCCGCACCCCCAAGAGTGCCCTCGCCGCCCTGACACTGGCGTACACGAGGGGCGCGCCGGGCGTCAGCCGAGCCCTGCTGCTCGCGTTCGCGAAGGCCGTGCTGGAGCACCCGGACGCACCGCGGCCGCCCGAGCCGGACGACGGCACAGCCCTGGTCTGCTACGGCGAGCAGCACTGGGCCGAGGCCGACCGGACAGCGATCATCGCTGGAATGGTGATCGCTCCGGATACCGAGGGCCGGCCCACCCACTACGTCGCCGACAAGGCGTGGTTCGACGAGCTGTTCCCCGTGAACCTCGCCAGCCCGGCGCCGCTCACGTCCGGGAACTCCGCCAACGCGCCTGCGGACGCCGGGAACACCGCGGACGCTGGCGCCCGGACCACGGCGCACGGCGAGGCGGCCGCCGACCCGCGCGACCAGCTCGCCAAACTGCGCCGAGAGCTGACCGCACGGGTCGAACTCGTCGAAGGGAGTTACCAGAAGGCGGTGGACGCCGCCCACGCCCTGATGACGGACTTCGAGGAGGCACACCGCCTGCGCGTCCAGCTCGAAGAGGAGCCGCTCCCGGCCGAGCGGCGGATCGAGTGGATGGAAAAGCTGGCGAAGGTCCGGGCCGCCGCGCAGGCAAGCGTGACGACGCTCGAACAGGTGGAAGCACTGATCCTGAAGATCTGACGGGGCCGGTCGGCCGGCCCTCGAAAGGGATCGAGAGCCGCCCGACCTCTCCGGCTCGCTCCCGACAGCCGCCAGGCCGGGGCGAGCCGGAGAAGCGGTAGGTGCCCCTGTCCAGCAGTGCTCGGGGAGCAGCTCGATCGCAGCGGAGCACTCAGTCCCAGGCCGGGTTTGGGGTGCACTGCCCGGCTGGGGTTCAGGACTGCGCCGTCGACGGGTTCGGACGTGTCTCGGAGGTGGCGGTTCAACCGACCGCGGCCTCTCCCTCTGAATGGTCGTCGGCATCCTGTTCCACGGCAGGCGACGCGTGTCGGGCGCCACTTGCTCCCGCCTTCGTGAGGCTTACTGATGGTTTCAGAATGAGGTCGCAAGGCGGCGAAGGCGTGTGGGGTGCCGGCCGGATGAGGCGAGGCTCCGTCCGGTCTGCCCCATGCAGTTC
>NZ_JBSFFN010000026.1:0-119150 GCF_053596135.1 Streptomyces sp. NPDC001770
AAGCTAAGCCTTTCAGCGCCGATGGTACTGCAGGGGGGACCCTGTGGGAGAGTAGGACGCCGCCGAACAATTTTTCCGGGAGACCCCCGTGCCTTTGGGCACGGGGGTTTTCTGCGTTTACCGGTCGGCGCGATCACGTTCGCCGCGGGTCGGCGGGCGGAGCGGGCGGTAGAGGCAGCTGGACGGATGCGCAGGCAGGCGGGTCGGCCGTTGCGCCGGCGGAGCAGGCCTGTCCGCCCGGTCCATCGGGGCCGGCGGTTCGCGGGGCCCGTCGGGCGGCCCGAGGTGGGCTGCGGAGTGGTTGCTTCCCGGCGAACACGCGAGAAACCGGCGGTCCGTGACGGGTTCTCAGAACTGTTCGAGTTCCGCGTGGCAGGTGGTTCAGGAGACCCCGGAACTGGGGTATGCTTATCTCGTTGCACAGCAGAGCGCAGCAAGCCCCAATAGCTCAGTCGGTAGAGCGTCTCCATGGTAAGGAGAAGGTCTGCGGTTCGATTCCGCATTGGGGCTCAGTAAAAAGAAGGCCCCCACCATTCGGTGGGGGCCTTCTTGCTTTCCTGACCTTCTGCGCGTCCTCCCGGTCCTTCCCGGGCCGTCTCTCGGCGGCCCGGGAACGGGTTCCGGATCAGACGGTCTGCGGCTCCGGTACGCGCATGGCGAGGATGGCCATGTCGTCCGAGGCCGGCTCGGCGGCGAACCGCTCCACGGCACGCAGGACCCGCGCGGCCACCGCACCGGCCGTCAGACCCGTGCAGTTGGCCAGGACCTCCGCCAGTCCGTCGTCCCCGAGCATGCGGGTCCCCTCACGGCGTTCGGTGATGCCGTCCGTGACACAGAGGAGGACGTCGCCCGGGGCGAGCGTGACCTCCTCCTCGTACAGCTCCAGATCCTCGATGACGCCGAGCAGTGGCTGAGGCTCGGCGGCTGCCTGCACGGAGCCGTCCTGACGGAGGCGGAGCGGCAGGGGGTGGCCGGCGCACACGACCTTGAGGAGGGCGCTGCCGTCCTCCTGCGGGTGCAGCTCGCCGTAGAGGAGCGTGAGGAAGCGGCTGCGGGAACCCTCGTCGAGGATGGCCGCGTTGAGCCGCTCCAGCACCGCGGGGCCGCCGAAGCCCTCGCGGGCCAGCAGGCGGAGAGCGTGCCGTGCGAGGCCCGTGACGGCAGCGGCCTCGGGGCCGGTACCGCACACGTCGCCGATGGCGAAGCCGTAGACGCCGTCCCGGATCGGGAAGACGTCGTAGAAGTCGCCGCCGACCTCGTTGCCCTCGCCTGCCGCGCGGTAGATGACCTCGATCTCGACATTCGGCACCACCGGCTGGCTCGGGGGCAGCAGACTGCGCTGGAGAGCCTGGCTGATGGCCGTGCGCTCGGAGTAGAGGCGGGCGTTGTCCAGCGCGAGGGCGGCCCGGCGGGACAGGTCCTCGGCGAGCTCGAGGATCTCCTGGCGGAAGTGGTCGTCCGACGGTTTGCCCAGCGTGAGCATGCCGATGACACGGTTACGGGCGACGAGGGGGAGTACGACCGTCTCCCCGCCCACCGCGGCGGCGGTGGCGAGGGTGGTGCGGGTGGAGTTCGCCATGCTCATCGGTGCGTCGCTGCTCAGGCTCCGCATCGACGTGCGCAGCGCGGCCTCGTGGGCGGCCTTGGTCGGGGCGCCCCACACTCGGGCACCCGGGGAGGGCACCGGCTCGGGCGGATCGATGCGGGAGAGCAGGGCCTTGAGCCCGTCGATCAGATCCTCGTCCTCGTGCAGGACGTAGGAGAGGAACGGTTCCGAGGCGGGGTCGGCGATGGTGTAGACGGCGCACCAGGTGGCGAGCGTCGGGACGGTCATCTGGGCCATGAGCGCCAGGGTCTGATCCCGGTCGAGCGTCCCCGCCAGCAGGTCGGACGCCTCGACGAGGAAGGAGAGGGAGCCTCTGCGGAGCCGTTCCAGCTCGCCCAGGCGGGCCGACTCGACGGCGAGCGCGATGCGGTCGGCGGCGAACTGGAGGCGCAGGGCCTCCTCGTTGGTGTACCGGCCCGCGGCCTCGGCCGCGACGCCCAGCGATCCGGTGAGCCGGCCCTCCACCTTCAGCGGGACCGTCACCACCGAGCGCATCCCCGTGCCGCCCAGCAGCGGAACGGCACCTTCCACGGCCATCAGGTCCTCGTGGACGGCCGGCATCCGGGCGGAGCCGTAGCGGCTCGCGCCCGCCTCGACGGGGACCCGGGCGAAGCGCTGGCGGGCGGACGGCAGGCCGGTGGTGGCACGGACCTCGAGTTCGGTCTCGTCGTCCGTGGCCAGCAGCAGGAAGGCGGCGTCGGCATCGAGCATGTCCCGCGCCCGCTCGACGGTGCGCTGGAGCAGACCGTCCAGGTCGTCGGGGGCGGGGGAGCCGATGAACACCTCGAAGGGGTCGGCCGATCGGCTCTCGCCCGAATCGGTGACCGGGGCCCGCACCGGGCTCTGCAGCACCGCGCGCTCGTCGTCACGGACCATCAGGCAGACCGTCGACGGAGCGCCCCCGGTGTCCCGGACCCGTAGGTGCGAGGCGTAGACGGGGACGACCCGGCCGTCCGCGCAGCGGAAGCCGTAACTGCCTTCCCAGCGCGAGAGCTGGAGGGCAGCGGCGATGCCGGTGCTGGTGCCGGGGGTCTGCGGCCAGGCGGCGAACTCGGTGAGCTGCTTGCCGACGACCTGCTCGGGGGCGTACCCGAAGAGGAACGAGGCGTCCTCGTTCCAGGAGGCCACGGCGCCGGACATGTCGATCTGCACGACGGCGACCCGGATGCGCCGGTCGGCGACCGGCAGGCTCTCGACGGGGAGCAGCGGACCGGCGGAGCGGATGCCCACCGGCCGGTCGGGCAGGTCCAGCTGGAACCAGACGTGTTTGCGGGTCGGGGTGTACTCCACGCCCCAGCGGGACGCCAGTGCGGCGCAGAGCAGAAGGCCCCGGCCGCTCTCCCGGTCGGGGCTGCCGAAGTCGACCGCCGTGCTCTGGAGCGGGACTTCGCGCTCCGGATAGTGGTCGGCGACCTCGACGCGTACGCCGTCCTCCGCGCGCAGGCAGAGGACGTCCGCGGCGGTACCCGCGTGCACGACGGCGTTGGTCACCAGTTCACTGGTGAGCACGACGGCGTCGTCGATGACGTCGGTGTAGCCCCATCCCTGGAGCGTGTCCCGGACGAAGGCGCGGGCTGTCGCTACCGAGCGACCGGCCGGCTCGAAGGTGGCGGCCGCCCGCGCGGTGATCACTGCACTCCCCATATGGTGTCGCGTCGCTTCCCCGAGTCCAGTGCCCGTATCTCGCAGCTTCGATTCGCCCGACAGCTGTCCCGTGGTCCCTGGCGGATGCGCGACGAACCACCGGACGGCCCTCAGCCAGGCTAGACGCTCGCCGGGGCCGCCGGGTACACGAGGCCGGACTTCACCCCGGACGAGCGGAATGGGCGTACGCGGGCGTACGAGGGTGGTTCCGCGGGGAGTGCCGCCCCGTGCGACGGAGGTGTGGAGCGGGTGCCGGCGGGGGTGACGCATCCCATCGGTGCCCGCGGTCCGGGTCCGGCCTGGTACGTTTCAAGGATTTGACGTTTCCATGGGCACCCGTCGACGGTGTGCTGTGGCGGTGAGGTACCTCGGAACTGGGAAAGCTCCCAGAATCACCCGAGCGAAACGGTCAACCCTGCGGGAGGGACACGGTGGAGTCTGACGTGGCGGCGCGGGGTTCAAGCACGCGTACAAGAGGCGGACAGCCCGTGAAAAAACAGCGTCAAGGAACCGTCGAGGTGGACGCGGCGGCTCTCAACAGACTGCTCTCCGCCCTCCTCGCCATGCGCGACGGCAACTTCCGCAGGCGGCTCACCGTCTCCGGGGACGGACCGCTGACGGAGATCGCGGCCGTCTTCAACGAGGTGGCCGACCGCAACCTCCATCTCACGGGTGAACTCGCCCGTGTCCGGCGGGTGGTCGGCCGCGAGGGGAAGCTCACCGAGCGGCTGGAGACGGGAGCCTGCGAAGGCTCCTGGGCCGCCGCCATCGACGCGTCCAACGAGCTGGTCGACGACCTCGCGCGGCCCGTGTCCGAGGTCGGCCGGGTGCTGTCCGCAGTGGCCGACGGTGACCTCGACCAGCGGATGGAGCTGCGCTCCCACACCGCGGACGAGACGGTACGGCCGCTGCGCGGCGAGTTCCTGAAGGTCGCCCGTACGGTCAACAACCTCGTCGACCAGCTGTCGGCGTTCACCGAGCAGGTGACGCGGGTCGCGGTCGAGGTCGGTACCGAGGGCAAGCTGGGCGGCCAGGCGCAGGTGCGCGGCATGTCCGGTTCCTGGAAGGACCTCACGGACTCCGTCAACACGATGGCGTACCGGCTCACCGCGCAGGTGCGGGACATCGCGCTGGTGACGACGGCGGTGGCCAAGGGCGACCTGTCGCGCAAGGTCACGGTCCACGTGGCCGGGGAGATGCTCCAGCTGAAGAACACCGTCAACACGATGGTGGACCAGCTCTCCTCGTTCTCCTCCGAGGTCACCCGGGTCGCCCGCGAGGTCGGTACCGAGGGCGAGCTCGGCGGGCAGGCCGCCGTGCCGGGCGTCGCCGGTGTGTGGAAGGACCTCACCGACTCCGTCAACACCATGGCGGGCAACCTCACCAACCAGGTGCGCGGTATCGCCGAGGTCACCACGGCGGTGGCCAACGGCGACCTGTCCCAGAAGGTCACCGTGAGCGCGCGCGGCGAGGTCGCGCAGCTCGCCGAGACGATCAACCAGATGACCGAGACGCTGCGCACCTTCGCGGACGAGGTGACCCGGGTCGCCAGCGAGGTCGGCGGCGAGGGCCTGCTCGGCGGCCAGGCGCAGGTGCCCGGTGCCGCGGGGACGTGGAAGGACCTGACCGACTCCGTCAACACCGTCTTCCGCAACCTGACCACCCAGGTGCGCGACATCGCCCAGGTGACGACGGCGGTGGCCAGCGGTGACATGTCGCAGAAGGTCACCGTCGACGTGGCCGGCGAGATGCTGGAGCTGAAGAACACCGTCAACACGATGGTGGACCAGCTCCAGTCCTTCGGTTCCGAGGTGACCCGGGTCGCGCGGGAGGTCGGCGTGGAGGGCCGGCTGGGCGGCCAGGCCGAGGTGCCCGGCGCCGCCGGCACCTGGAAGGACCTGACCGACTCCGTCAACACGGCGTTCCGCAACCTCACCGGACAGGTGCGGGACATCGCCCAGGTGACGACGGCCGTGGCCAACGGTGACCTCTCGCAGAAGGTCACGGTCAACGTGGCCGGCGAGATGCTGGAGCTGAAGAACACCGTCAACACGATGGTGGCGCAGCTGTCCTCCTTCGCCGACCAGGTGACCCGGATGGCCCGCGAGGTGGGCACGGAGGGCATGCTCGGCGGTCAGGCCCGCGTCGACGGCGTCTCCGGTACGTGGAAGGAACTCACCGACTCCGTCAACTTCATGGCGGGGAACCTCACCGACCAGGTCCGCCAGATCGCCCAGGTGACGACGGCGGTGGCGCGCGGTGACCTGTCGCAGAAGATCGACGTGGACGCGCGCGGCGAGATCCTGGAGCTGAAGAACACCATCAACACGATGGTCGACCAGCTCTCCGCCTTCGCGGAGCAGGTCACCCGGGTCGCCCGGGAGGTCGGTACGGACGGCCGGCTCGGCGGCCAGGCGCAGGTGCCCGGAGTGGCCGGCGTGTGGCGCGACCTGACCGACTCGGTGAACGGCATGGCCGGCAACCTCACCGCCCAGGTCCGCAACATCGCACAGGTCGCCACGGCGGTGGCGCGCGGTGACCTGTCGCAGAAGATCGACGTGGACGCGCGCGGCGAGATCCTGGAGCTGAAGAACACCCTCAACACGATGGTCGACCAGCTCTCGAACTTCGCCGAGCAGGTGACCCGGGTGGCCCGCGAGGTCGGTACGGAGGGCATCCTCGGCGGTCAGGCCGAGGTGCAGGGGGTCTCCGGTACGTGGAAGGACCTCACCCAGTCCGTGAACGGCATGGCCAACAACCTCACCCTCCAGGTGCGGAACATCGCCGAGGTCACGACCGCGGTGGCCAAGGGCGACCTGTCGAAGAAGATCACCGTCGACGCCAAGGGCGAGATCCTCGAACTCGTCACGACCGTGAACACCATGGTCGACCAGCTGATGAACTTCGCCGACGAGGTCGCCCGGGTGGCCCGCGAGGTGGGTACCGAGGGCATCCTCGGCGGACAGGCCCGGGTGCGCGGCGCGACGGGCATCTGGAAGGACCTCAGCGACAACGTCAACCTGATGGCCAACAACCTGACCAGCCAGGTGCGGAACATCTCCCGGGTCTCCTCGGCGGTCGCCAACGGCGACCTGACGAAGAAGGTCACCGTCGAGGCGCGGGGCGAGGTCGCCGAACTGGCCGACACCGTCAACACGATGGTGACGACGCTCTCCTCGTTCGCGGACGAGGTGACCCGGGTGGCCCGCGAGGTGGGCACCGAGGGCATCCTCGGCGGCCAGGCGCGGGTCCCGGGGGTGTCGGGGACCTGGAAGGACCTCACCGAGTCCGTGAACTCGATGGCCTCCAACCTCACCGGACAGGTGCGGCAGATCGCGACCGTCACCACCGCCATCGCCAAGGGTGATCTCACCAAGAAGATCGACATCGACGCGCAGGGCGAGATCCTGCAGCTCAAGGACACCATCAACACGATGGTCGACCAGCTGTCGTCCTTCGCCGACCAGGTGACCCGGGTCGCCCGCGAGGTGGGTACGGAAGGCCAGCTCGGCGGCCAGGCACGGGTGCGGGACGTCGACGGCACCTGGCGCGACCTCACCGAGTCGGTGAACGAGATGGCGGGCAACCTCACCCGGCAGGTGCGGGCCATCGCGGCCGTCGCCACCGCGGTGACGCGCGGCGATCTGAACCTCAAGATCGACGTGGACGCGGCCGGCGAGATCCAGGTGCTGCAGGACAACATCAACACGATGATCGCCAACCTGCGCGACACCACCCTCGCCAACAAGGAGCAGGACTGGCTGAAGGGCAACCTCGCCCGGATCTCCGGCCTGATGCAGGGCCGCCGCGATCTGGACGACGTCGCCTCGCTGATCATGAGCGAGCTCACCCCGGTGGTCTCGGCCCAGCACGGCGCCTTCTTCCTGGCGATGGGCGCGGGCGACAACGACGAGGTGGGTGCCGACAGCAGCGCGGAGGGGGCGTACGAGCTCCGGATGCGCGGCAGTTACGGATACTCCGCAGGCTCCATGCCGACCTCCTTCCGGCCCGGCGAGTCGCTCATCGGCGAGTCCGCCGCGGAGCGGAAGACCATCCAGCTGGACTCCGCGCCGCCCGGATACCTGAAGATCTCCTCCGGACTCGGCGAGGCGCCCCCGGCCCATGTGATCGTGCTGCCGGTGCTCTTCGAGGGCAAGGTGCTGGGGGTGATCGAACTGGCCTCCTTCCAGCCGTTCACCCAGATCCAGCGGGACTTCCTCAACCAGCTCGCCGAGATGATCGCGACGAGCGTCAACACCATCAGCGTCAACACCCGGACCGAGAAGCTGCTGGAGCAGTCGCAGGAGCTCACCGAGCAGCTCCGGGACCGCTCGGAGGAGCTGGAGAACCGGCAGAAGGCACTCCAGGCGTCCAACGCCGAACTGGAGGACAAGGCGGAGCTGCTGGCACGGCAGAACCGCGACATCGAGGTGAAGAACACCGAGATCGAGGAGGCGCGGCAGATCCTGGAGGAGCGCGCCGAACAGCTCGCCGTCTCGATGCGCTACAAGTCCGAGTTCCTGGCGAACATGTCGCACGAGCTGCGCACTCCGCTCAACTCCCTGCTGATCCTCGCCAAGTTGCTCGCCGACAACGCCGAGGGCAACCTCTCGCCCAAGCAGGTGGAGTTCGCCGAGACGATCCACGGGGCCGGTTCCGACCTGCTCCAGCTGATCAACGACATCCTCGACCTCTCCAAGGTCGAGGCGGGGAAGATGGACGTCAGCCCGACCCGTATCGCACTGGTCCAGCTGGTCGACTACGTGGAGGCGACCTTCCGGCCGCTCACCGCCGAGAAGGGGCTCGACTTCTCCGTACGTGTCTCGCCCGAACTGCCCGCCACCCTCCACACCGACGAGCAGCGACTGCTCCAGGTGCTGCGCAACCTGCTCTCCAACGCGGTGAAGTTCACCGACAGCGGGGCGGTGGAGCTGGTGATCCGGCCGGCCGGGCCCGACGTCCCGAACGCCATCAGGGAGAACCTGCTGGAGCAGGGCTCGCTGCGGGACACCGACGACCTGATCGCCTTCTCGGTCACCGACACCGGGATCGGGATCGCGTCCAGCAAGATGATGGTGATCTTCGAGGCGTTCAAGCAGGCGGATGGCACCACCAGCCGCAAGTACGGCGGGACGGGCCTCGGCCTCTCCATCAGCCGGGAGATCGCGCGGCTGCTGGGCGGAGAGATCCACGCGGCGAGCGAGCCCGGCCGCGGCTCCACCTTCACCCTCTACCTCCCGCTGCGCCGCGGTGAACTCCCCGCCCAGGGCTACCCGCAGGTGGGATCCGGCACCTACGAACCGCCGTCCGGCAGCGGGGAGTACACGCCCCCGGCCGACTCCGCGCCGCTGGGTGACCCGGCCAACTCGGCCGGGGTGTTCCGCCGCAGGCGCCAGGCGCTCGGCGATCAGCGCCGCCGTCCGGAACTGCCCGCACCCAACCGGCCCGGCGCCGGGGCGGGTTCGGAAGCGGAGAACGCCGCGCAGGAGGACTGGGTCCAGAGCGCGCAGACGCCGGAGGCCCGGAAGTCCTTCAGGTTCCGCGGCGAGAAGGTGCTGATCGTCGACGACGACATCCGCAACGTGTTCGCCCTCACCAGCGCCCTGGAACAGCACGGGCTCTCGGTGCTCTACGCGGAGAACGGGCGCGAGGGAATCGAGGTGCTGGAGCAGCACGACGACGTGGCGGTCGTACTGATGGACATCATGATGCCCGAGATGGACGGGTACGCGACGACGACCGCGATCCGGCGGATGCCCCAGTTCGCGGCTCTGCCGATCGTCGCGCTGACCGCGAAGGCCATGAAGGGCGACAAGGAGAAGGCGCTCGACTGCGGTGCCTCCGACTACGTCACCAAGCCGGTCGATCCCGACTACCTGCTCGGCGTCATGGAGCGGTGGATGCGCGGGGAATGACGCGGTTGCGGGGGTGGCGCCGGGCCTCTGCCGGCGTCGCCCCCGCCCAAGGCCTGGACGTGGGCCGGGTGCCGCCCCGGGCGAGGGCCCGGACACGGCTCTCGGGTGCCGCCGGCGGCGGAGGCCCGGCATGGCTCCGGTGCCGCCCGGGACGGCGGCTCCTGCGCCGGCAGTCCCGGGAGAGGTGTGGAGGCGCGTTCCGCCGGGAACCTTCTGAACTCCCGCTGCGTTCTTGTTGTGTGCACAGTGACATCGCGGTGACAGGGTGTGGCGGCGGTCGGGGTGCGGCTACGATGACCGGCACAAGACGGACGGCGACACAGAGCCGTCCCCTGGGGCGGCACCCGGTGCGACGCCGGGATGAGGAGGGCGGGCCATGATGCAGAAGGCCAAGATCCTCCTGGTCGATGACCGGCCGGAGAATCTGCTGGCGCTGGAGGCCATCCTCTCTGCGCTGGATCAGACGCTGGTGCGGGCATCGTCAGGGGAGGAAGCGCTCAAGGCGCTGCTCACGGACGACTTCGCGGTCATCCTGCTCGATGTCCAGATGCCGGGCATGGACGGCTTCGAGACGGCGGCGCACATCAAGCGCCGTGAGCGGACGCGGGACATCCCGATCATCTTCCTCACCGCGATCAACCACGGCCCGCACCACACCTTCCGGGGATACGCGGCCGGCGCCGTCGACTACATCTCGAAGCCGTTCGACCCCTGGGTGCTCCGCGCCAAGGTGTCGGTCTTCGTCGAGCTGTACATGAAGAACTGCAAGCTGCGCGAGCAGGCGGCCCTGCTGCGGGCCCAGCTCGACAGCGGGCGGTCGGGCGAGGACCGGGAGCCGGCCGGGTTGCTGGCGGAACTCTCCGCGCGCCTCGCCGCGGTGGAGGAGCAGGCCGAAGCGCTCTCCAAACAGTTGGACGACGAGTCCGCCGACGCGGCGGCCGTCGCCACGGCGGCGCATCTCGAACGCAAGCTGACGGGTCTGCGGCGCGCGCTCGACGCCCTGGAGCCCGGTACGAACGGTGCCACCGGCATCCTGCCGTCACCGAACTGACGAGCCGGCAGCGGCGGATCGGCGGCCGCGGGGGAACGGCCGGGGCGTGGGCCACGGAGCTGACGGCGTGCGGAACCGGCGCCGACGGTCCGCTCGTCGCTGCCCCGCGTACTGCCGTTCAATCCTCCCGCAAGGGTGAGGTGGAGTCAGTTTTACGCCTCCGCAAGGCGACACGGTCGGGTGAACCCGACGGGCACGTGTCCCGACGCGTCGACACCGGTAACCTCGGCCCATGGCCTCACGTACGTCCGGCAAGGGTTCCCAGAGCTCGGCGGGCACCGCCAAGAGTGCCGGCCGTACCCCGGGGCCGGTGAGAAGAGCCGCGCCCGCGAAGAAGGCGTCGGCCGGGAAGGCCGCGCCCCCGCGCCGGGCGCCCGCCAAGAACGCGCCCGTCAAAAGGGCGGCGGCCAGGCGGCCCGCGCCGAAGCCCGCCGCGTCCCCCACCAACGGGGTCGTCCGGCTGGTGCGTGCCGTCTGGCTCGGCATGGCGCACGGTGTGGGCGGCCTGTTCCGTTCGATAGGGCGTGGCGCCAAGGGACTCGACCCGGCCCACCGCAAGGACGGGCTGGCGCTGCTGCTGCTGGGACTGGCGCTGATCGTCGCTGCCGGTACCTGGTCGAATCTGCGCGGCCCCGTCGGCGACCTCGTCGAGATGCTGGTGACCGGGGCGTTCGGACGGCTCGACCTCCTCGTACCGATACTGCTGGGCGCGGTCGCCGTGCGGCTGATCCTCTATCCGGAGAAGCCCGAGGCCAACGGACGCATCGTCATCGGTCTCTCCGCGCTGGTCATCGGCATCCTCGGCCAGGTCCACATCGCCTGCGGCAGCCCCGGCCGCGGGGACGGCACGCAGGCCATACAGGACGCCGGCGGCCTGATCGGCTGGGGCGCCTCCACGCCCCTCGTCTTCGCCATGGGCGACGTCCTCGCCGTTCCGCTGCTGCTCCTGCTGACGGTGTTCGGCCTCCTCGTCGTCACGGCCACGCCCGTCAACGCGATCCCGCAGCGGCTCCGGCTGCTCGGGACGAAGCTCGGCCTCGTGGACTCGCCGGCCGCGCGCGAGGACGGCTACGAGGAGTACGACGACGAGCGTTACGACGACCAGTGGCGCGAGGCGCTTCCCGGCCGGACGCGCCGTGCCCCCGGCCGCCGCCCCGACGGGGTGTACGACCCGGACGACGCCGAGAACGAGGCGCTGGCCCAACGCCGCAGGCCCCGCCGGCAGACGGCGCAGCCCGGTACGAACCGGCCGATGGACGCCGTCGACGTCGCGGCGGCCGCCGCGGCCGCGCTGGACGGAGCGGTGCTCAACGGCGTCTCGCCCTCACCCGTCGTCGCGGACCTCACACAGGGGGTCCACGGCGACCGGGACCGCACCGGCACCCCCGTGCCCGGGGCGCGCGGAGCCCGGCCGGCCGGGGAGGCGGGCAAGGAGCGCACCGTACGCAGGCCCGCCGGTGCGCCGCCCGCCGGCGTACCGGACCTGACCAAGCCCGCGCCGGAGCAGACCCGACCGCTGCCCGCCCGGGCCGAGCAGCTCCAGCTCTCCGGCGACATCACCTACTCGCTGCCCTCCCTCGACCTGCTGGAACGCGGCGGCCCCGGCAAGACGCGGAGCGCGGCGAACGACGCGGTCGTCGCCTCGCTGACCAACGTCTTCACGGAGTTCAAGGTCGACGCTGCCGTCACCGGCTTCACCCGGGGCCCGACGGTCACCCGGTACGAGGTGGAGCTCGGCCCGGCGGTGAAGGTCGAGCGGATCACCGCGCTCACCAAGAACATCGCGTACGCCGTCGCCAGCCCCGACGTCCGGATCATCTCGCCGATCCCCGGCAAGTCGGCGGTCGGCATCGAGATCCCCAACTCCGACCGGGAGATGGTCAACCTCGGGGACGTGCTGCGGCTCGCGGACGCCGCAGAGGACGACCACCCGATGCTGGTGGCGCTCGGCAAGAACGTCGAGGGCGGCTACGAGATGGCCAACCTCGCGCAGATGCCGCACGTGCTGGTCGCGGGGGCGACCGGCTCCGGGAAGTCGTCCTGCATCAACTGCCTGATCACTTCGATCATGGTGCGGGCCACCCCGGACGACGTGCGCATGGTCCTCGTCGACCCCAAGCGGGTCGAGCTGACCGCGTACGAGGGCATCCCGCACCTGATCACGCCGATCATCACCAACCCGAAGAAGGCGGCCGAGGCGCTCCAGTGGGTGGTGCGGGAGATGGACCTGCGCTACGACGACCTCGCCGCGTACGGCTTCCGGCACATCGACGACTTCAACCACGCGGTGCGCGACGGCAAGGTGAAGGCGCCCGAGGGCAGCGAGCGGGAGCTGTCGCCGTACCCGTACCTGCTGGTGATCGTCGACGAGCTGGCGGACCTGATGATGGTCGCGCCGCGCGACGTGGAGGACTCGATCGTCCGCATCACCCAGCTCGCCCGGGCCGCCGGGATCCACCTGGTGCTCGCGACGCAGCGGCCCTCCGTCGACGTCGTCACCGGACTCATCAAGGCCAACGTGCCCTCCCGGCTGGCGTTCGCCACCTCCTCGCTCGCGGACAGCCGGGTCATCCTGGACCAGCCCGGCGCCGAGAAGCTCATCGGAAAGGGTGACGGACTGTTCCTGCCGATGGGGGCGAACAAGCCGACCCGTATGCAGGGCGCCTTCGTCACCGAGGAGGAGGTCGCCGCTGTCGTCCAGCACTGCAAGGACCAGATGACCCCCGTTTTCCGGGAGGACGTGGTGGTCGGGACGAAGCAGAAGAAGGAGATCGACGAGGACATCGGCGACGACCTCGACCTGCTCTGTCAGGCAGCGGAACTCGTCGTCTCGACGCAGTTCGGCTCGACCTCGATGCTCCAGCGCAAGTTGAGGGTCGGCTTCGCCAAGGCCGGAAGGCTCATGGACCTGATGGAGTCACGGAACATCGTCGGCCCCAGCGAGGGGTCGAAGGCCCGCGACGTGATGGTCAAGCCCGACGAGCTGGACGGGGTGTTGGCTCTCATCCGCGGGGAAACCGCTCCCTGAGGTCGCTGCCGGAGGTCACGGAAACATCGCGGAATCCTCTTGGCCCAAGGGCGGGGGCAACCGTTTCCTCCGGTCGCACGTCAAGTTCAAGTGGAGGGTGCGGCCGTGGCCGCTCCCGCGGTACGGCCCAAGGGGTTGTCCGACGGGCCCGATGGCGTACAAAGTCGTCGCGCCCGGTTGCCCCACCCTTTCGTACCCCCCCTAGACTGAACATCCAGCAGGTGGCTCACGCTCGAAAGGCGCCCCCGTGTCCATCGGCAACTCCCCCGAAGACGACCGGCCTTCGATCGGTCGTGCGCTTCAGCAGGCTCGTATCGCCGCAGGTCTGACGGTCGACGAAGTCAGCGGCTCCACCCGGGTGCGCATCCCCATCGTGCACGCGATCGAGAACGACGACTTCTCGCGCTGCGGCGGAGACGTCTACGCGCGCGGTCACATCCGTACCGTCGCCCGCGCCGTCGGCATCGATCCGGAACCGTTGGTTCAGCAGTACGACGCCGAGCACGGCGGCCGTCCTGTGCCCACGCCCGCGGCTCCGCTGTTCGAAGCGGAACGTATCCGATCCGAACCCCGGCGTCCCAACTGGACCGCGGCCATGGTCGCGGCCATCGTCGCCGTCGTCGGGTTCGTCGGCTTCACGCTCTTCCACGGTGAGGACGACGGAACCAGTACCGCACACGTGGCCGAGGGCTCCACGCCCGACAAGACGGCCGCGGCCAAACCGACCCCCACCAAGCCCGCCGACCCCAAGCCCGTGCCGTCGGAGAGTGCCATCGCGGCGGCTCCGCTGGACAAGGTGACGGTCAAGCTCAGCGCCACCGAGGGCAAGAGCTGGATCTCCGCCAAGGACCACAGCGGGCAGATCCTCTTCGACGGACTGCTCCTCCAGGGCCAGTCGAAGACGTTCCAGGACGAGGAGCGCGTCGACCTCGTTCTCGGTAACGCCGGATCCATCGACCTCTTCGTGAACGGCAAGAAGGTCCAGGACCAGTTCGAGCCCGGACAGGTCGAGCGGCTTTCCTACGCGAAGGGCGACCCCGAGGCGGGCTGAGAACGCCCCGTCTCCTCTGCGACCCTCCGCGCGAACCAGCGGACAACGACGAGCGCCCGGCCCACCGGCCGGGCGCTCGTCGCGTTCCGTGTGTGCCACCACCCGGCATTCGTCGCGTTTCCGGGCGGCGAAGTGACGTTGGGTAGCGGGGAACCCTGCGCGGCGGGACGCCCGCCGCGACAAAGTAGTCTTGATTCCATGCCCGAACGCCGTACCGTCGCCCTCGTCACTCTTGGCTGCGCCCGTAACGAGGTGGACTCGGAGGAGCTTGCAGGCCGCTTGGCAGCGGACGGCTGGGAGCTCGTCGAGGACGCCTCCGACGCCGATGTCGCCGTCGTCAACACCTGCGGCTTCGTCGAAGCCGCCAAGAAGGACTCCGTCGATGCCCTCCTCGAAGCCAACGATCTGAAGGATCACGGCAGGACCCAGGCTGTCGTCGCGGTCGGCTGCATGGCCGAGCGCTACGGCAAGGACCTCGCCGAGGCCCTGCCGGAGGCGGACGGAGTCCTCGGATTCGACGACTACGCCGACATCTCCGACCGGCTCCAGACCATCCTCAACGGTGGTATCCACGCCTCGCACACCCCGCGCGACCGGCGCAAGCTCCTCCCGATCAGCCCCGCCGAACGGCAGGACGCCGCGGTGGCCCTGCCCGGGCACGCACAGGAGATCGCTCCGGCCCCCGCCGACCTCCCGGAAGGCGTCGCTCCGGTCTCCGGGCCGCGCGCTCCGCTCCGCCGCCGCCTAGGCACCAGCCCCGTCGCCTCGGTGAAGCTGGCCTCCGGCTGCGACCGCCGGTGCTCCTTCTGCGCCATCCCGTCCTTCCGCGGCTCCTTCATCTCCCGCCGCCCCTCCGACGTGCTTGGCGAGACCCGCTGGCTGGCCGAGCAGGGAGTCAAGGAGGTCATGCTGGTCTCCGAGAACAACACCTCCTACGGCAAGGACCTCGGCGACATCCGCCTGCTGGAGACCCTGCTGCCCGAGCTCGCCGACGTCGACGGCATCGAGCGCATCCGGGTCAGCTACCTCCAGCCCGCCGAGATGCGCCCCGGACTCATCGACGTCCTGACCTCCACGCCGAAGGTCGCCCCGTACTTCGACCTGTCCTTCCAGCACTCGGCCCCCGGCGTGCTGCGCGCCATGCGCCGCTTCGGCGACACGGACCGCTTCCTTGAGCTCCTGGACACCATCCGCTCCAAGGCCCCGCAGGCCGGCGCCCGGTCCAACTTCATCGTCGGCTTCCCCGGCGAGACCGAGGCCGACCTCGCCGAGCTGGAGCGCTTCCTCACCGGAGCCCGGCTCGACGCCATCGGCGTCTTCGGGTACTCCGACGAGGAGGGCACCGAAGCGGTCGGCTACGAGAACAAGCTGGACGCCGACACCATCGCCGAGCGCCTCGCCCACATCTCCCAGCTCGCCGAGGAGCTCACCTCCCAGCGCGCCGAGGAGCGGGTCGGCGAGACCCTGCAGGTGCTCGTCGAGTCCGTGGAGTCCGAGGAGGACGGGCCGGTCGCCATCGGCCGCGCCGCCCACCAGGCACCCGAAACGGACGGCCAGGTGGTCTTCACCACACGCGAAGGCCTCGTCCCCGGCCTTATGGTCGAGGCGAAGGCAGTGGGCACCGAGGGAGTCGACCTGGTGGCCGAACCCCTCACAACACTCTCGGAGGCGGCCAGATGACGGGAGCCCCGGCATCCGCGACAGGCGGTTCCGGCGCGACGCCGGTCCGCGGCGGCAAGCTGGGCACCGCGGCCGTGAACCAGGCCAGCCTGTGGAACATCGCCAACATCCTCACCATGATCCGGCTGCTGCTCGTGCCCGGCTTCGTGATGCTGCTGCTGGCCGAAGGCGGGTACGACCCCGCCTGGCGGTCCTTCGCGTGGGCGGCCTTCGCCATCGCGATGATCACGGACCTGTTCGACGGGCACCTCGCGCGGACGTACAACCTGGTCACCGACTTCGGGAAGATCGCCGACCCCATCGCAGACAAGGCGATCATGGGGGCGGCGCTGATCTGCCTGTCGTGGCTGGGCGACCTGCCGTGGTGGATCACCGGGGTGATCCTCTTCCGTGAGCTGGGCATCACGCTCATGCGGTTCTGGGTGATCCGGCACGCGGTGATCCCGGCCAGCCGGGGCGGCAAGCTGAAGACGCTGGCCCAGGGAACGGCCGTCGGGATGTATGTCCTGGCGCTCACCGGGCCCCTGGCCACCTTCCGCTTCTGGGTGATGATGGTCGCCGTCGTGCTGACGGTCGTCACCGGACTCGATTACGTACGGCAGGCGGTCGTGGCGCGCCGCAAGGGGCTGGCCGCCGAGCGGGTCGCGGCGCTGGAGGCCGCGGTCCTGGCGCTGGACCCGGAGCACGCGGAGGCCGGCGCGGTCGCTCAGAGGGCGGCCTCCACCGCCCCCGCGGCCGCTCCGGCCGGTGCAGCCCCTTCGGTCGCTTCCGGTGCCGCCCCCGCTGTCGCTCCGGCCGCTGCCGCCGGGAGTGCGAGCGTCGACGCGGCGGCCGTGTCCGGCGGCGAGACACTCCCCGGAGCCGTCGTGGGCGACCCCGCCGAGGCCGAGAGGTGACCCTCGCGGCCCGGGTACTGCGGCAGCTCGCGGAGCGGGGGGAGACCCTCGCCGTGGCCGAGTCGCTGACCGGCGGCCTGGTCGCGGCCGAACTCACTTCCGTACCGGGCGCGTCGCGCTCCTTCCGCGGGTCCGTGACGGCCTACGCGACCCCCCTCAAGCACGAGCTGCTGGGGGTCGACCGGGCGCTCCTCGCGGAGCGCGGGGCGGTGGACGCCGAGGTTGCGCGGGGGATGGCCGCCGGCGTGCGCCGGGCGCTCGGTGCCGACTGGGGGATCTCGACGACGGGGGTCGCCGGCCCCGAACCGCAGGACGGTCAGCCCGTGGGCACCGTCTTCGTGGCGGTTGCGGGACCCGGTGGGCTCGGTAAAGTCTCCGCACTGCGGTTGAACGGCGAGCGGACGGACATCCGTAGAGAGAGCGTGCTCGGGGTGCTTGAGCTGCTCTCCGGCGAACTCGCAGAAAATGCGGGGGGACAGGATACGGAACAGAACGGGGGGAATTGATGTTTGCAGCCCTGAGAGAACACGACATCGCTCCCCGCACGGCCGCAGCGCTACGCGGTACGGTGGGGCGTGAAGGATGCGGCTACGCGGTCCGAGGAGGGAGCCACCGATGATTCTGCTCCGTCGCCTGCTGGGTGACGTGCTGCGTCGGCAGCGCCAGCGCCAAGGCCGTACTCTGCGCGAAGTCTCCTCGTCCGCCCGGGTCTCGCTCGGCTATCTCTCCGAGGTGGAGCGGGGGCAGAAGGAGGCATCTTCCGAGCTGCTCTCCGCGATTTGCGACGCGCTTGACGTACGGATGTCCGAGCTCATGCGTGAAGTGAGCGATGAGCTGTCACTCGCCGAACTCGCCCAGTCGGCAGCAGCCAGTGATCCGGTCCATGTACCGGTGCGCCCCATGCTCAACTCCGTCTCCGTGGCATCGGTGGCGGGTGTACCGGCGGGACGGGTGACGATCAAGGCGCCCGCGGAAGCGGTGGATGTCGTCGCCGCCTGACCCGCACGGTCCGGTGTGACAGAACCCCGGCCGGCCCTTTCGAGGGCGGGCCGGGGTTCTGTCGTGTGCGGGGGTGGATGCGCGCGGGGGTGAAGGGGTGAGCACGTGTGCGGTGCGACGGTGTCCCGTTGTGCGGCTGTGCGGGTGTTGGGGTGTGTGGGTGTGCGCGGCGGTTCGCGGGGCAGACGGAGAGCGAGGCTGCGGATGGTCGCTTTGTCAGCTTATGTGCCATCGTGGATGGCGTGCTGACAGCGGCTGCCGAACCAGCCGACGAGACCGTCGGCGCGACAGGACGGGGCTGAGGCGCCCGGTCCACCGCCGACAGAACGGAGAGAGTGCATGTCTGTCGTCAAGAGCCCGCTTTCCGATGCCGACCTCAAGACGGTGGGCGAGGCCCTGCAAGGCGCCCTGGTCGACCTGGTCGACCTCTCACTGGCCGCGAAGCAGGTCCACTGGAACGTCGTCGGCCCGCGCTTCCGCTCCGTGCACCTTCAGCTCGACGAGGTCGTGGACACCGCGCGCCAGCACTCCGACACGGTGGCCGAGCGTGCGTCCGCCATCGGGGTCAACCCGGACGGACGGTCCGCGACCATCGCCCGGACGACCGCCATCAACGTAGTGCCGGACGGCTGGATCAAGGACGTCGACGCGGTGAAGGTCCTGGTGGACGCGTTGGAGATCGTGATCGGCCGGATGCGGGAACGCATCGAGGCCACCGCCGACCCCGACCCGGTGAGCCAGGACACCCTGATCGCCGTGGCCGCCGACCTCGAGAAGCACGCCTGGATGTTCCAGGCGGAGAGCGCCTGAGCCGGTCGGGGGCGACCGGAACCCTTCCGGAACGCCTGACGGCTCCCCGACCCACCGAAGAGCAGTCCTTGAGAGAGCGGTCCTCGAGACCGCGGAACGAGAACAGCCCCGTCGCCGGGTGATCCGGTGACGGGGCTGTCCCGTGTGCGGGGCCGGGTGGCTGCGGGTCCGGTTGCGCGCGGCGTTCGTCCTCGCCGTCACGCCGGAGGAGCTCGCCGTCACCCCGGAGGAGCTCGCCGTCACCCCCGGAGGAAGGCGTGGCTGCGGCCGATCGCGGTGAACCCTCGGCAGACGTACCAGGCGCGCGGCCAGTCGGTCTCGTCCGCGACGAGGAAGAGCCGGGGGACACCGGCAGCGGCGGCCAGCGCCAGACCGGTGTCGATCAGGGTGCCCCCGTGGCCCCGGCCGCGGTGCGGCTCGGCGGTGACCAGGTCCTCCAGTTGGGCCAGCCCGGCGGCCCGGTCGAGACAGAGGTCGGCCCAGGCCGCGATCTCACCCTCCGGTGTCCGGGCGGCAGGAAGAGCACCTCCGCCGCCCCGCGCAGCCGGGCGGCGCGACGGTCGGTGAGCTGCCGCGCGAGTTTCCCGTCCCGGAACCAGAGCAGCTGCTGCCGGAGGACCGCGTCCCGCAGCCCGGCCAGTGCGACATGGGGCGCGGCGGGGTCCGGCAGCACGCAGCCGGCCGTCTCCCGTGCCAGCACCACATGGGTGTCCCGGTGGTAGCCGGCTGCCGCCAGCGCCGGGGTGGCCCGCTCGCCGAGCGCGTCGTCCAGCACGGAGATCCGGTACTGCTCACGCGGCCCGAGGCTCTGCGCGGCCTGTTCGGGCAGCGCCACCGGATCGGCGTCCGGTGCGTCGACGATCAGTTGGGCTTTTCGTACCGGCGGCGTCTCCCCGGGCGGGCCCGCTGGGTGTGGGACGGGCCCGGCTCTGGATGCAGAGCGGCCCGTCCCGGGGCAGACTGCCGGTCAGAGGCCCGACCGGCGGGCCGGTCCCGGTGTTCGGCGTTCGGTTCGTCCTGGGTCACGGCCGGGGTTGTCGGCCGGAGGAGGCCGCAGTGATACGGAGACGGGTGCGGCCGGTCCTGATGTCCGCGGGGCTCCTGATATGCGGCGGGCTGTGGTGGTGGGCCGTGTTGCGGCTCGTCCTCCTCCCGGGGCAGACCGGAACGCTGGAGGGCGCGGTGGTGGCGGGCGGCTGGGGGCTGAGCCTGCTGCCGGTCCACGTGGCGGGGGCGGGGACGAGCGGTGGGGCTCCTCGGTACGACGGCTTCATATCCGGCCGGCCGTTCCTCCGGTACGCGCGCCGATGGTGGAGGGGGAGGGGGAAGCGTGGCGTACGGAGCGAGGGGCGGCCGGGCATCGAGGGCCGCGGAAAGCGGCCCGGCCGGTGAGATCCGGTGGCGGACACCGGGGGTGAGGTTCCCGCGGGCGTGATTTCGGCGAGCCGGGGTTGACCGGTGGCATGGGCGGTGGTCCGGTCGGCGGGAGGCGGTCAGTACGGGGTGGGGCCCGACTGGCAGCGGGGACACCAGTACGTGGGACGGTCGTCCTGGTCCGCCTTGCGGACGGGGGTGCGGCAGCGGAGACAGGGGCGACCCGCGCGCCCGTAGACGTACACCGGTTCACGGGTGCGGCTGAGAGCTGCGATCCGGCCGGTGGTGGTGCGGGTCGAGCGGTCGCGGTTCGCGTCCAGCAGCCGTGCGGCGGCGCCCACCAGGCGGGGGAGGAGCGGCACGGGCAGCTCGCCCACCGGGAGCCAGGGGGTGACGCGCGCCAGGAAGCAGAGCTCGCACTTGTAGACGTTGCCGATCCCGGCCAGATTGCGCTGGTCGAGCAGCGCCTCGCCGAGAGGGCGGTCCGGGGCGGCGAGCAGGTTCTCCACCGCCCGGTTCGCGTCCCAGTCGGGCCCCAGCAGGTCCGGGCCCAGATGCCCGACCACCCGGTTCTCGTCGGCGGTGCGCAGGAGCTCCAGTACCGGGAGGCGGTAGCCGACCGCGGTGTGCTCGGTGTTGCCGAGGACGGCCCGGATCTCGTACGCCGGACCGCCGCGCCACCGCTCCCCGGGGGCGAAGATCCGCCAGGCGCCGTCCATCCGCAGATGGCTGTGGAGCGTGAGGCCGTCCTCCAGCCGGGTGAGGATGTGCTTGCCCCTCGGCGTCACGTCGAGGACGGTGCGTCCGGTCAGATCCGCGGTGGCGAACCGGGGCACCCGCAGATCGGCGTGGGTGAGCACTCTCCCGGCGAGAGCGGCGTGCAGATGCTTCGCCGTCCGCGCGACCGTGTCTCCTTCGGGCATGCCTCCATCATGCGGCAGCGGCGCCGCGTCGGTGCCGGGGCTCGGCCGCGTATCGGGGGCGGCACCGTCGCCGGCCGCCCGGTCAGGTGCGCAGCCGCATCCCCTTGGGGGTGGCCAGGAAGCCCGCCGCCTCCAGCACCCGGCCCACCGGCGAGGTCAGCGAGGACGCGCCGTTGGTGCGCTCCACCGTGACCGTGCCCAGGGACCCCGCCTTCGCCGCCGCCGCGAGCGCCTCGGCCGCGGCGCGCAGCGCGGGGTCCTCGGGGTCGGAGGGCCAGGCCAGCAGGGATTTGCCGCCGCGCTCCATGTACAGCGTCAACTCCCCGTCGACCAGCACCACCAGGGCACCCGCCTTGCGGCCCGGCTTGTGACCGGCACCGTCCGGGGACTCGGGCCAGGGCAGCGCCGCTCCGTAGGCGTTGGCCGGGTCGGCCGCCGCCAGCACCACGGCGCGCGGCGCGCTCCCCGGGTCCCGGCGGTCCCGGGCGGTCGACGCCGCCCGCAGCCGGTCCACGGCCCCGTCCATGGCGAACTGTGCCGCCCCCAGCCCCTCGACGACGTACCCGCGCCTCGCCTGCCCGTTGTCCTCGAAGGCGGCGAGGATGCGGTACGTCGCCGAGAAACCGCCCTCCACCCCCTCCGCCTGCACCGCGCCCCGGGTGACCACGCCGTGCCGGTCCAACAGGGTGCGGGCCAGCGCGTGGGCGCGGTGGGTGGGCTCGGGTTCGCTCGCCGGCAGCAGCGCCCACCGGCCGGAGACCGTCGGCGGGCCCGTCCGGGAGGCCGGGCGGGCGGAGGCGGTGAGCGAGCCGTACCGGCCGCGGGGCACCGAGCGCCTGGCCCGGTGCGCGGTCGCCCCGGCCGTGCGCCCCGACCCGAGGAGCGAGCGCAGCGGCGCCAGCGTGTCGTTGGTGAGCCGCCCGGACCAGGCGAGGTCCCAGAGCGCGTCCGCCAGCTGCGCGTCCGAGGCGGACGGGTGCGTGGTGGCGCGGACCTGATCGGCGATCTGGCGGAAGAAGAGGCCGTAGCCGCCGCGGAGCGTGGTCAGGACCGACTCGTGCAGCGCGGTCAGCTCCAGCGGATGGGGCGGCGGCAGCAGCAGCGGGGCGTTGTCCGCCGGATAGAGCGCGAGCCAGCCGTCCTTGCCGGGGAGGGCCCCCGCCCCCGCCCAGACGACCTCGCCGGTCGTCGTCAGCTCGTCCAGCAGGGCGGGGGTGTAACCGGCGACCCGGCCCGGCAGGATCAGCCGCTCCAGCGCGGAGGCCGGAACCGGCGCACCCTGCAACTGCTCGACGGCCCGGGCCAGCCCGTCGATGCCCCGCAGCCCGTGGCCGTCCAGGTGCTGCCACTGCGGCAGGAACGTCGCCAGCGCGGCGGGCGGCACCGGCTCCAGCTCGTGGCGGAGCGCCGCCAGGGAGCGGCGTCGCAGCCGGCGCAGCACGGTGGCGTCGCACCACTCCTGTCCGATGCCCGCCGGATGGAACTCGCCCAGCACGACCCGTCCCGAAGCGGACAGGCGCTGCAGCGCACCCTCCGTCACCGCCGCGCCGAGACCGAAACGCTCCGCCGCCCGCGCCGAGGTGAACGGGCCGTGCGTACGGGCGTACCGGGCGATGAGGTCCCCCAGCGGGTCCTTCACCGGCTCGGTGAACGCCTCGGGCACACCGACCGGAAGGGCGGTGCCCAGCGCGTCGCGCAGCCGGCCGGCGTCCTCGACGGCGGCCCAGTGGTCGGCACCCGCGATACGGACCCGCAGCGCCCGGCGGGCCGTCTCCAGCTCGGGCGCCCAGGACGGCTCCGCGCCGCGCTCGGCCAGCTCCGCCGGGGTGAGCGGGCCGAGGACCCGCAGCAGGTCGGCGACGCCCTCGACGTCCTTGACCCGGCGCTCCTCGGTCAGCCACTGGAGCTCCCGCTCCAGCTCGGTCAGCACGTCGGCGTCGAGCAGCTCGCGCAGCTCCGCCTGGCCGAGCAGCTCCGCCAGCAGGTGCGAGTCGAGCGAGAGGGCGGCGGCGCGCCGCTCGGCGAGCGGCGAGTCGCCCTCGTACAGGAACTGGGCGACGTAACCGAAGAGGAGGGAGCGGGCGAAGGGGGAGGGCTCGGTGGTGGTCACCTCCACGAGGCGGATGCGGCGGGCTTCGAGGTCGCCCATGAGCTCGGTCAGTCCGGGTACGTCGAACACGTCCTGGAGGCATTCGCGCACCGCTTCGAGGACGATCGGGAACGACCCGAACTCGGAGGCCACCTGGAGCAGCTGGGAGGCACGCTGGCGCTGCTGCCACAGCGGGGTGCGCTTGCCGGGACTGCGCCGGGGCAGCAGCAGGGCCCGCGCCGCGCACTCCCGGAAGCGCGAGGCGAACAGGGCCGACCCGCCCACCTGGTCGGTGACGATCTGCTGGACCTCGCCCTTGTCGAAGACGACGTCGGCGGCGCCCACCGGTGGCTGCCCGCTGTCGTAGGCGCCGTCCGGGAGCATCGGGCCGCGATCGGTGGTCGTACCGTCGCCGGAGCCGCCGGAGCCGCCGGAGCCGCCGGAGCCGCCGGAGCCGCCGGAGCCGCCGGAGCCGCCGCCGGGGGCGTCGAAGTCGAGCAGATCGAGGCTCATCAGGTCCGCGTCCGGCAGCCGGAGCACGATGCCGTCGTCGGCGTGCATGACCTGGGCGTCCATGCCGTACCGCTCGGCCAGGCGGGCGGAGAGGGCGAGCGCCCACGGGGCGTGCACCTGCGCGCCGAACGGGGAGTGCACCACCACCCGCCAGTCGCCCAGCTCGTCCCGGAAGCGTTCGACGAGGATGGTCCGGTCGTCCGGGACGTGGCCGCAGGCCCGCCGCTGCTCGTCGAGGTAGGAGAGGATGTTGCCGGCCGCCCAGGCGTCCAGACCGGCCGCGAGGAGCCGGAGCCGGGCGTCCTCCTCGGAGAGCCCCCCGACCTCCCGGAGGAACGCGCCCAGCGCGCGGCCCAGCTCCAGCGGGCGCCCCAGCTGGTCGCCCTTCCAGAACGGCAGGCGTCCCGGCACCCCCGGGGCGGGGGAGACCAGCACCCGGTCGCGGGTGATGTCCTCGATCCGCCAGGACGTGGTGCCGAGCGTGAAGACGTCCCCGACGCGGGACTCGTACACCATCTCCTCGTCCAGCTCCCCCACCCGGCCGCCGCCCTTCTTGGGGTCAGACCCGGCGAGGAAGACGCCGAACAGTCCCCGGTCCGGGATCGTGCCGCCGGAGGTGACGGCGAGCCGCTGCGCCCCCGGGCGCCCGGTCACCGTGCCCGCGACCCGGTCCCAGACCACGCGAGGGCGCAGCTCCGCGAAGGCGTCCGAGGGGTAGCGGCCCGCCAGCATGTCGAGCACGGCCGTGAAGGCCGACTCCGGCAGCGAGGCGAACGGCGCGGCGCGGCGGACGAGGGCCAGCAGATCGTCCGCCTGCCGGGTGTCCAGGGCCACGATCGCCACCAGCTGCTGCGCCAGCACGTCCAGCGGGTTCGACGGGACGCGCAGCGCCTCGATGGCGCCCTCGCGCATCCGCTCGGTGACCACGGCCGCCTGCACGAGGTCGCCCCGGTACTTCGGGAAGACCACGCCCGTCGACACGGCCCCCACCTGGTGGCCCGCGCGACCCACCCGCTGGAGGCCGGAGGCCACCGAGGGCGGGGACTCGACCTGGATCACCAGGTCCACGGCGCCCATGTCGATGCCGAGCTCCAGGCTGGAGGTGGCGACGACCGCCGGCAGCCGGCCCGCCTTGAGGTCCTCCTCCACCTGGGCCCGCTGCTCCTTGGAGACCGAGCCGTGGTGCGCCCGGGCCAGCAGGGCCGGAGCGCCCTTCGCGCCGCCCGACTGGGCCATCAGCTCGGCGGGGGAGTGGGCCTCCGGCATGGCCTCGCCGGTCGCGCGTTCGTACGCGATCTCGTTGAGCCGGTTGCAGAGCCGCTCGGCGAGGCGCCGGGAGTTGGCGAAGACGATCGTGGAGCGGTGCGCCTGGACGAGGTCGGCGATCCGCTCCTCCACCTGCGGCCAGATGGACGGTTTGTCGCTCTGGCCGGCACCGCTGTCGGGGGCCGGTGAGCCGCCCAGCTCGCCGAGGTCCTCCACGGGTACGACGACGGAGAGGTCGAACTCCTTGGCCGAGGCGGGCTGCACGATCTCCACCCGGCGCTGCGGCGAGAGGAACCGCGCCACCTCGTCGACCGGCCGGACCGTGGCCGACAGCCCGATCCGGCGGGCGGGGCGCGGCAGCAGCTCGTCGAGCCGCTCCAGGCTCAGCGCGAGGTGCGCGCCGCGTTTCGTGCCCGCGACGGCGTGCACTTCGTCCAGGATCACCGTCTCCACCCCGGCGAGGGCCTCCCGCGCCGAGGAGGTCAGCATCAGGAAGAGCGACTCGGGGGTCGTGATCAGGATGTCCGGCGGCCTCGTCACCAGGGTCCGGCGCTCCGCCGGAGGCGTGTCGCCCGAGCGGATGCCCACGCGGACCTCCGGTTCCGGCAGACCCAGCCGCACCGATTCCTGGCGGATGCCGGTCAGCGGTGAGCGGAGGTTGCGCTCCACGTCGACGGCGAGGGCCTTCAGCGGGGAGATGTACAGCACGCGGCAGCGCTTCTTCGCCTCCGCGGGGGGCGGTACGGAGGCCAGCTGGTCGAGGGAGGCGAGGAAGGCCGCCAGGGTCTTGCCGGAGCCGGTCGGCGCCACGACCAGCACGTCCGAGCCCTCCGCGATCGCGGACCAGGCGCCCTCCTGCGCGGCCGTGGGCGCGCGGAAGGCGCCCGTGAACCAGCTGCGGGTCGCGGGCGAGAACGAATCCAGGGCAGAGCCGACCATGCCCACCATCGTGCACCCCACCACTGACATCGGCCGGTGCACACGGTCGGACCTGCGAGAATGCCGGTATGGCGGAAGGTCCGGAGGGAGATCCGGCGACAAGGGAATGGGCGAGGCACTGGCAGTACGCCGCCCTGCCCGGCCTCGACCTGCTCCGCGCCCACTACGTCCGGCACGCCTTCCCCCGCCACAGCCACGAGGGGTACGTCGTCGCGGCCGTCACCCGGGGCATGGAGGACGTCGGGCTGCCCGGCGGCACCCTGCACGCGGGCCCCGGCACCGTGGTGATGATCAACCCGGAGGTGCCGCACACCGCCCGCGCCGGGGTCCCGGAGGGCTGGGCGTATGCCACGCTCTACCCCTCCGCCGGCGCCGTGCACGCGGTGGCGGCCGAGGTCACCAACCTGCGCGGCACGGTCGGCTTCGACACCTCCTGCGCCGCCGACCCCGAGGCGGGCCGGCTGATCCACGAGGTGCACCGGGCCGCCGAACAGGGCAACGCGCTCGCGGCCGACACCCTGCTGCGGATCGTGCTCGCCCGCCTGCTCGGCCGGCACGGCGGCCTGCCGGCACCTGCCCCCTCCCTCACCGCCGGTGCCCGCGCGGCGGGCCGCGCCCGGGCCGTACTGGAGGACCGGCTGACCGCGCCGCCCACCCTGGAGGCGCTCGCGGCGGAGGTCGGCGCCACCCCCTTCGCGCTGCTGCGCGCCTTCAAGAAGCGGTACGGAATGCCCCCGCACGCCTGGCTCACCAACGCCCGCGTGCGACGGGCGCGCGAACTGCTGGAGACGGGGGTGCCGCCCGCCGCCGCGGCCGCCGCGGTGGGCTTCACCGACCAGCCGCATCTGAACCGGCACTTCACCCGGATCGTGGGCGTGCCACCAGGCGCCTACCAGCGCGAACGCGCAAGAACGTACAAGACCGGGACCCGCCCCCGCGCCTAGGGTCGCGGACGTGGCAGAACAGACGACACCCCTCCCCACACCCCACCCCGAGCCCCTTCCCACGCACCTCCCCACCGCCGGCCCGGACAGCGGAACGGTTCCCCCCGGTGCATCCGGCGGCCCCGGTGCGACGAAGGCCGACGCGGCCGTCGTCCGGGACGCGCTCGGCGTCGGCGTGGCCGTCGGGCTCTCCGGATTCGCCTTCGGCGTCACCGCCGCCGGCGCCGGCCTCACCCTGCTCCAGACCTGCGCGCTGAGCCTCCTCGTTTTCACTGGGGCCTCGCAGTTCGCCCTGGTCGGAGCCCTCGCGGCCGGCGGCAACCCGTACACCGCGGCGGCCGGGGCCTTCTTCCTCGGCGTACGCAACGCTTTCTACGGGCTCCGCCTCTCCCAGCTGCTCGCCCTGCCCCGCGCCCTGCGCCCGCTCGCCGCGCACTGGGTGATCGACGAGAGCACCGCCGTCACCCTGGCCCAGCCCACCCGCCGGGCCGCCCGCCTCGGGTTCACCGTCACCGGCGCCTCGCTCTACGTGCTCTGGAACCTCACCACGCTCGCGGGGGCGCTGGGCGCCGAGAAGCTCGGCGACACCGACGCCTGGGGGCTGGACGCCGCCGGACCGGCGGTGTTCCTGGCGCTGCTCGCGCCCATGCTCACCAGCTCCACGGAACGCGTCACGGCGGGACTCGCCGTGATCCTCGTCCTCGGGCTGCTGCCCGTCCTGCCCGCCGGTGTCCCGGTCCTGCTCGCCGGGCTCGCCGCCCCGGCCGTCCTCTTCCTCAAGGGGCGCGCGGGACACGGCCCCACGGGCGCGGACCCCACCACCACCTCCCCGGGAGCCGGCCGATGACCGTCTGGATCGCCGTCGCGCTCACCGCGGCCGGCTGCTACCTCGCCAAGCTCCTCGGGCTCCTGGTGCCCGCCGGTGTCCTGGAACGGCCGCTCGTCCAGCGGCTGGCCGCCCTGCTCCCGGTGGCGCTGCTCGCCGCCCTCACCGCGCAGCAGACGTTCGGCGACGGCGCCCGTCTCGTCCTCGACGCCCGGGGCGCCGGGCTCGCGGCGGCCGCGCTCGCCCTCGTACTGCGCGCGCCGTTCCTGGTCGTCGTGGCCGTCGCGGTCGCCGTCACCGCCGGGGTGCGGGCCCTCGGGTAGAACCTGGCGCCGTCGGCCGGGCGGGCCCCGGGCAGAACCTGGCGCCGTCGGCCGGGCGGGCCCCCGGACAGGACCTGGCGCCGATGGTCGGACGGGCCCGTCACCCCAGGTCACGGCCGTGCGCCCGGAGGATCTGGAGGGCGCGCAGGGTGACGAGCGGGCGCCCCTCCAGGGCCGTACCGGGGGCCCACTGCCGCCAGGTGAGCGGCCAGCCGCCGTCCTCGCGCTGCTCGGACGCGAGGTGGTCGAGGGAGCCGGACAACTCCTCCTCGGTGAACCATCCGCAGGCCAGCGAGGCGGGCGTACGCGCGTAGTCGTACGGGAAGTGGTACTCACCCGGCGCGTACCCCGGCGCCAGCGGGTAGTCCTCGCGCCGGCGCGGGTCCAGCACCACGAGGCGCTGCTCCCGCACCAGCCGGCCCAGCCGCCGGGCCGCCGCCCGCGCGCGCTCCTGGTCCGGAGCACCGTCCAGGAAGGCGACCGCCGCCTCGATCTCGTACGGATGCGAGACGGTCAGCGACTCCACGGCCGACCAGCAGAAGTCCGTCGCGCGGAAGAGCCACGCGTGCCAGACCTGGTTGCGGTGGAGCAGCCCGACGACCGGTCCGGTGGCCAGCAGTTCGGCGGGCGGATCGTCGACGACCGGGATGAAGGGCGCGGCTGGGTAGCCGCGCTGGGAGGGTCTGAGCGCGGGCAGCGCCCCTTCCTTGGTGGAGACCGCCGTCAGATAGCGGCAGATCCGGTCCACCCGGGGCCCGTGGCAGCGGCCGACGGAGTCCAGGACGCTCAGCGCGTGCGCGGTGTGCAGGGGCTGGCTGACCGGGCCGCGCAGATCGGGTTCGAGGGCGTGGCCGTAACCGCCGTCCTCGTTCAGATAGGCGGCGAGCGCGGTCTCGACCGCGTCCGGGGCTCCGTCGAGAAAGTCGTGGGCGAACCTCCGCTGTTCGAGTACGCGGGCCGTGAGCCAGATGAACTGCTCGGCGCGGGCGAGGGGACGTGCTGCGGTTCCGGGCATGGACCGACCGTAGAGCGGAAAGCACCCCGCGGTGCCTCCCGCGTCGGAGCGCACCCCGGGAGCGGGATACTGGGGTCATGCGGTTGACGATTTTCTGGGAGCGGATGGCCGACCACTTCGGCGGCGGGTACGCGGACTCCTTCGCGCGTGACCACGTCATGGCGGAGCTGGACGGCCTGACGGTCCATCAGGCACTCGAAGCGGGATGGGAGACGAAGGACGTCTGGCGTGCCGTCTGCACGGCGATGGACATCCCCGCCGAGCGCCGCTGAGCCACCGCGCGCCCAGGACCGCGGACTCCGTCCGGTGAAACCCAGGCAGTCTGGCGGCCGCAGGCCGGGGGACCGGCGGCTCCGTCCGTAGGCGAGACTTGTGGGCGTGGCCCCGACAGACGAGACCGTGCAGAACCCGCAGCACTCCGCCGCGCCTCCCGTACCGCCTGCCGTGCCACCGGAGCCCCCGGTGGACGACGGACCCGCGCGCATGCCCCGGTGGCTCCCGCGTGCCGTGGTCATGGCACTGGCGCTCTATGCCTGCTTCCGCCTCGGAAGCTGGGCATTCGACCAGCTCATCGGTCTGCTGATCAACATCCTCATCGCCTTCTTCCTCGCCCTGGCCATAGAGCCGGCGGTCGGCCGCATGGCCGGACGGGGCATGCGGCGCGGTCTGGCGACCTTCCTCGTGTTCATCGTCGTGTTCATCCTGGGCATCGGGTTCGTCTTCCTGCTGGGCTCGATGCTCGCCGGGCAGATCGTGGACATGTTCGACGAGTTCCCGAAGTACCTCGACTCGGTGATCAAGTGGGTCAACCAGACGTTCCACACGGAACTCTCGCGGGTCGAGGTCCAGGACAGCCTGCTGCACTCGGACTGGCTCCAGCGGTACGTGCAGAACAGTGCGACCGGAGTGCTCGACGTCTCCACCACCGTGCTCGGAGGCCTGTTCCGGCTGCTGACGATCTTCCTGTTCTCCTTCTACTTCGCGGCCGACGGGCCCCGGTTGCGCCGCGCGCTCTGCTCCGTACTGCCGCCGTCCCGCCAGGCCGAGGTACTGCGGGCCTGGGAGATCGCGGTCGACAAGACCGGCGGCTACCTCTACTCGCGCGGTCTCATGGCGCTCATCTCCGGCATCGCGCACTACATCCTGCTCGTCGTCCTCGGAGTGCCCTACGCCCCGGCGCTCGCGGTGTGGGTCGGTCTGGTCTCCCAGTTCATCCCGACCATCGGCACGTATCTCGCGGGTGCCCTGCCGATGCTGATCGCGTTCACCGTCGATCCCTGGTACGCGCTCTGGGTGCTCGGTTTCGTCGTGATCTACCAGCAGTTCGAGAACTACGTGCTGCAGCCCAAGCTGACCTCGAAGACCGTCGACATCCACCCGGCGGTGGCCTTCGGATCGGTGATCGCCGGTACGGCTCTGCTCGGCGCGGTCGGCGCGCTGATCGCGATCCCCGCGGTGGCCACGCTCCAGGCCTTCCTCGGCGCGTACGTCAAGCGGTACGCGGTGACCGACGACCCCCGGGTGGGCGGCAGCAGCAGGCAGCCCGGCGAACCCGTCTGGACACGGGCGCGGAGGCTGGCGCAGAGGGCGGGACGAGGACCAGTCCCGCACTCCGGCGGCGACCGGCGCGCGGACGGGGCGCGTGAGGCGGCGGGTCCGGACGGTTCCGGCGAATCCGGAGGTGCGGACGGCGGGAGCGGTGGTACGGGACACGGGGGCCCGGACCTGCGGTAGCCGACGCCCTCTGTGCCTCGCGCCGCGACCCGCCGGGGCCGTTGCCGGGTCAGTGGGCGAAGAGCGGCTTCACCGCGCTGTCGGTGTCGCTCTGCCAGTAGGTCACCCGGGCCATCCGGTCCACGTACACCTCCCCCTCCCCGGGGAGCTGGAGGAGCGCGCCCTCGTCCGTACCCCCGGGGGCGACGGTCCGGCCCGGCGGACCGAGCACGACCGTCGTCTCGGGGGTGCTGGTCTCCTTGTTGCTCTGGCGGGCGAGCAGGCCCGCGTACGCCTTCTGGCCGGGTTCCAGGGCCACCGGGGTCCGCCGGGCGGAGTCCTTGAGGGGCGGCAGCACGTACCGCGCGTCGCCGAAGGTGATCACCGGATAGTGGTAGAGCGTGCAGGGCTGGTCGCCGATGTTGGTGGCGACCAGCAGGAACTTCGCGTCGTCCTCCTGCGGAGACCGGGCGAACTCCATGGTCACGTCGGTGTTGGCGTCGGTGCAGGTGCCGTCGTACGCAGGGGGCTCGCCGTCGCCCGGAGCGCTGCCGGGCGTCCCGGAGCCGCCCGCCCGGGACACGGCGGGTGCGGAGGTGCCGGGTCCGTTCGACGCCGGGGAGCCGCCCGCCTCCCCGTCTCCCGTCCCGCAGGCCGTCGTGACCGCGAGGAGCGCCGCGGCCGTCAGTCCCAGGGCGCCGAGCCCCCGGGTGCGACGTGCGGTCGTGCGGAAGGTGCGCATCGCGGCCCCCGTGACTCCGGTCGACCGTGCCCGCCGGCCGACGTGTGTTCGCTTGCGCCGATCAGCATGCAGCGCCCGGTGCGCCGAATTCGCGCCCCGGGCGTGATCGTTACGGAGTGGGTACGAGGGAGGGAGGCGGCGACGGCCGTCGCGCGGGCCCGGTGCTCACGTCCGGCGGACGGGACGAAGCGGCTCCGGGAGCCCGGTCGCGGCATGACTTCGGTCACGGTCCCCGATGCCGGTCGGTGCGGATGCGTGCACCCGGTGGCGACGGCGGGCGGTGCGGTTCGGTGCGGTCCGTCGTGGTGCGGGGCGGCCCCGGCCGGGTGGTGGCGGGCGGCGTGGTGCGCTTGACACCAAAATCGAACATCCGTTCTCATGGCCTCCAGGGCCCGGGTTTCCCGGGCTCGGCCGTGGAGTTTTCCACAGGCCGGGAGGACGTCGAGGCCCATTGTCAGTGGCAGGGGTTAGCGTCTTTGACGTGAAGCGATCGACTCAAGCAAATCGGGTGGAACCCATGGCAGGCAACGACCGCGAGAAGGCGCTGGACGCCGCTCTCGCACAGATTGAGCGCCAATTCGGCAAGGGCGCGGTGATGCGCCTCGGCGAGCGTCCGAACGAACCCATCGAGGTGATCCCCACGGGATCCACCGCGCTCGACGTCGCCCTCGGCGTCGGCGGTCTGCCGCGTGGCCGCGTGGTGGAGGTGTACGGCCCGGAGTCCTCCGGCAAGACCACCCTGACCCTGCACGCCGTGGCCAACGCGCAGCGGCTCGGCGGCCAGGTGGCGTTCATCGACGCCGAGCACGCGCTCGACCCGGAGTACGCCAAGAAGCTCGGCGTCGACATCGACAACCTGATCCTCTCCCAGCCGGACAACGGCGAGCAGGCTCTGGAAATCGTGGACATGCTGGTCCGCTCAGGCGCGCTCGACCTGATCGTCATCGACTCCGTGGCGGCCCTGGTGCCCCGTGCGGAGATCGAGGGCGAGATGGGTGACTCCCACGTGGGTCTCCAGGCCCGTCTGATGAGCCAGGCGCTCCGCAAGATCACCAGCGCGCTCAACCAGTCCAAGACGACCGCGATCTTCATCAACCAGCTCCGCGAGAAGATCGGCGTCATGTTCGGCTCCCCGGAGACCACGACCGGTGGCCGCGCGCTGAAGTTCTACGCCTCGGTCCGTCTCGACATCCGCCGCATCGAGACGCTGAAGGACGGCACCGACGCGGTCGGCAACCGTACCCGCGTCAAGGTCGTCAAGAACAAGGTCGCGCCGCCGTTCAAGCAGGCCGAGTTCGACATCCTCTACGGCCAGGGCATCAGCCGCGAGGGCGGCCTGATCGACATGGGCGTGGAGCACGGCTTCGTCCGCAAGGCCGGCGCCTGGTACACGTACGAGGGCGACCAGCTCGGCCAGGGCAAGGAGAACGCCCGGAACTTCCTCAAGGACAACCCCGACCTCGCCAACGAGATCGAGAAGAAGATCCTGGAGAAGCTCGGCGTCGGTGTCCGCCCGGAGAGCGACGCTCCGGCGGCCGGTACGGACGCGGCGGACGCCGTGACCGCAGGGGCGGCCGACAGCACCGCGAAGCCGGCGACCACGGCTGCGGCGGCCAAGGCCAAGGCCACCAAGACCGCCGCGGCGGCCAAGAGCTAGTCCCGTGACACGGCGTACGGAGTGGTCGGAGCCGGCCACCGGATTCGGTGCGGAGCCCCACCCGCGGCATGCGGGCGGTTTCGCCGGCGGACCGGGAGCGGGTCCGGAGCCGGACACCGAGGCGGAGTTTCGTTCCGGAGCCCGTCGGGGGGCGGGCCCGGGGACGGCATTCGGCGACGGTGCGGGATTCGGCGAAGGCGGGGGCCGTCGCTCCCGTTCCAGAAGCAGCGGCTCCCCTTTCTCGTCGAGGGCCGAGACGGGGGAGCCGCGAGACCCGGTGGAGCAGGCGCGCAACATCTGCCTGCGCCTGCTCACCGGGACCCCGCGCACCCGCAAGCAACTCGCGGACGCGCTGAGCAAGCGGGAGATTCCCGACGAGGTGGCCGAGGAGGTGCTGTCGCGCTTCGAGGACGTGGGGCTGATCGACGATGCGGCGTTCGCGGACTCCTGGGTGGAATCCAGGCACCACGGCCGAGGTCTTGCGCGCCGGGCGCTCGCCCGTGAACTCCGCACGAAGGGCGTCGATTCCGCGGTGATCGACGAGGCGGTCGGGCAGCTCGACTCCGAGCAGGAGGAGGAGACGGCCCGCGAACTGGTCGCGCGCAAGCTCCGGTCCACGCGAGGGCTCGACCGGGACAAGCGGTTGCGCCGCCTCGCGGGCATGCTCGCCCGCAAGGGATACGGAGAAGGCATGGCACTCCGCGTGGTGCGCCAAGCGCTGGAGGCCGAGGGGGAGGACACGGAGGGTCTGGACGAGCCGTTCTGACGTGGGCCGAGGAGGCTCGGCCGTTCCTGACGTACGCGGTGGTGCGGCGAAGCGTTCCGCGGTGCTGGTGCTGGTGCTGGTGCTGGTGCTGGTGGGGGTGCGGGGAGGCTTCAGGCTGTTGCCGTCCGGCTGCCCATAACCGGCTGCCGAATTCGGTCGACGATCAGTGGCCGGCCAGGGAGGCGCGTCGGATGGTGGCGTCGACCAGGGCGATGGCGTCGGAGGCGGTGCGGCCCGGCGCCCGGTTCCAGGGGCCGATCAGATCGGTCCAGCCCTGCGAGCGCAGCTCGGTGATCATCCACGCCCCGGCCCGGTCCACGGTCTCGGCGGAGCCGTAGCCGAGCCGGTGCGCCGTGAGCATCGCCCCGCACACGCACCGGGCGCCACGGGCGTTGCGCAGCCGGTACGGAGTGTTCTGCCATCCCCACTCCGTCAGGATCAGCCGCGCGTAGGCCAGGTGGACCGAAGGGCGTACGTCGCCCCGGCCGATGCGCCGCCAGGAGTGGAGCCGGTCCGGCAGCATCGCGCCGAGCCGCCCGGGGAGGCGCCGCTCGACGGGGGACGCGGCGGGCAGGGCGCGCAGGGAGTCCGCGACGAGCTGATCGACGGGTACGGAGAGCAGCCCGCGCCAGTGTTCCGGTGACCGGGTGGGGAGGGCGTCGGCAGGGCCGGGCGCGGTCGTGGGCTTACCGACGGGTCCGGTGGCGGGTCCGGTGCCGGGGCGGAGGGGTACGGGTTCGGCGGCCGAGCGGTCCCAGTCGGTGACGATGCGCCGCCAGGCTTCCGACTCCTGGAGGCGGGAGGCCTGGAGGTCGAGTTCGTCCGGGGTGAGGACGGGGGAGTCCATGTCCATCAGCGCGCCATCTCCGTACACGTTCGCCTCCTGGTGCATGAGGCGAATGTCGGGCCTGCGCGGTGACCGCTCCACCGGGGAGCGGCCGTTCGGGTAGGCCCGGGAGCGGTGTGCCCGCCAACGGGGGCCCGCGCGGTGCGAACAGGCGAGCGCCTCCGGGTGGCCCACCGAGGCGGGGTGCCACCGGCCGGAACGGCATCATCGGCGGGTACGGGTACGGGTACGGGTACGGGGTGCGTGGTGCGTGGTGCTTGGTGCGGGTCTCAGGGCGAATGGTCCACGTCGGCCGCAGGGTCCACATCGGCCGACTGGTCCACATCGGCCGACTGGTCCACGTTCCAGAGAGCGGGCAGCTCTCCATCGCAGAACACACAGACGAAGTGGCCCTCGCGGACGATGTTGTGCGACTCGCACGCAGGGCAGCGCCGGAACACCACCTCATGGGTGAAACCGTCCGGCCGGGCGAGCCCCGCGCGGTCCAGTGCCCGCGCGACGGCGGGCCAGGAACTGGTGTCCGGGCAGTAGCCGGTCGACTGGTTGCTGATCCCGTCCACCGTCCACGTGCCCGCATCACGGGTGAAGCCGATCTCTCCCGCGCTCAGCACGGCCTCCCTGCCGGCGCAGGCCACATGCTCGCTGCGGCGCGGGGCCAGCCGCAGCGTGCCGTCCCCGCCGACGACGAAGGTGAACGGCTCGCGCAGCTCGGTTGCCGGGCGCAGGGCCACCCAGCCCTCGAAGTCCGCGGCCGAGGCGATCCGGCAGCCGCCACCGGACCGGTCGTCGTGAGGCCGAACGTCACTGGACCGGTCACCACCGGACCGGGCGTCGTCGGGCCGGTCGCCACCGGGCCGGGCGCCGTCGGGCCGGACCGTCCGCCACAGGTCGGCCGGCCCCACGTAGCGGTAACTCCGCACCCGTACGTTCAACCGGAGGCTGTGACGGGGAGTCCCGCCGCCCGCCATGCCTGGAAGCCGCCGATGAGATCGGTGGCGCGGGACAGGCCGAGCCGGTGCAGGGAGGCTGCCGCGAGGCTGGAGGCGTACCCCTCGTTGCAGACGATCACGATCCGCAGGTCGTGGCCGACCGCCTGTTCCGCGCGGTGACTGCCCCACGGGTCGAGCCGCCACTCCAGTTCGTTCCGTTCGACGACCAGCGCGCCCGGGATCAGACCGTCGCGTTCGCGCAGGGCGGCGTAGCGGATGTCGACGAGCAGGGCACCCTCGGCGGCTTCCGAGGCGGCCTCTTCCGGGCCGACCCGCTCGAAGCCCTTCCGTACCCGTTCGAGGAATTCGTCGATGCCGACCGGCGCGGACGCCGGGTCGCCGCCCGCCGTGCGGATGTTCTCGTGCTCGCTCACTGCCAGTCCTCCGGAATTTCGGTCTGCTCCAGCCGGAGCACCGCGCCCGTACGGCTGTAGCGGCGGATGCGGGGCAGCGGCGGGTAGTAGGCGTGCACGGAGACGGCGTGCTCGGTGGTGGACTCGTTGAGCACCTCGTGCACATGGTGGCGGCCGAACGCACGTCCCTGACCCTCCGTCAGTTCACGGCTGCGGTCGATCCCTTCGGTCAGCTCCAGCGTCCTCCACCCGTCGGTGGGCAGCCGGGCGGCCAGCGAGTGCTCCTTCAGGGCGCCGGAAGCGGTGAGGAAGGCGCCGACCGAGTCCGCGTGGTCGTGCCAGCCGGTGCCCGTGCCCGGCGGCCAGCCGATCAGCCATGCCTCGCTGCCCGCGGGCCCGTCCAGCCGCACCCAGGTGCGGTCCTCGGGGTCGAGCGGCAGGGAGGCGATCAACCTGGCGTCGGCGGCGGTCCGGCGGGCGAATTCGAGCAGTTCCGCCACCGTCGGCGCGGTCACCGGGGGTGGCGCGGCCGGGGGCGTACCGGCTTCGGCCGGGAGTTCGAGGGCTTCGAGGGCTTCCAGGGAAACGGCGGGTACGGAGGCAGCCGCCGACGCCGGGGAGGGCGCGGGCAGGGAAGAGGCGGAGAGCGCAGACACGATGACCGTCCTGAGAGTTCGCGTGAAGGCGCGTGCCGGTGCGGAGGCAGCACGGCACGGCGGGGAGAGGCGAGTCAGCAGGAAGGGCGACACACGCAGCCGGCGTAGCGGACGAGGTCCATGTGGACCCTCCGCCACAGGCGCACGCAGGTGTCGTCGGTCATGTTCTGGAGTACACCACGCGGGTCCCCGCGGGTCAATTGAGTGTGGCGGCCCTCTCGGAGCGTGCGGAGGCGCGCGGGGTCGAGTCGTCGTCCGCGGGGGAAGCGCCGGGTGTGCCGGGCGTGCCGGGTGGGCCGCCCCGCGCGGCGTCCGCCGCGGCGAAGAGCTCCGCCGGCCGCACCCCGGCGAACGCGGCCACCAGGTGTCCGTCCGGCCGGATCAGCAGAACCGTGTGGGCCGCCGCGCCCGGATAGCTCTCCGTGACGAGGAGTTCGCTCTCCACCGGGAGGGCGCGCACGGCTTCCGCGAGACGGGGCATCACGCCCGCCGTCATCCAGTGCCGCCGGTCCCAGACACCGGTGCCCGGGGCGATCAGCACCACCAGGAACCGGCCGCGTCCCAGCCGGCCCCGCAGTCGTACGGATGTTCCGTCCGGTGCGGTCGCCCGTACCTCGGCGACCGGCGCACCGGGGGGCGTACCGACCGGGACGTGCGCCTGGGCGTGCTGTGGTGCGAGGGGGGAGTGCGTGTACGAAGGGGGTGCGCCGAGCGGGCCGTACCCGAGATGTGCGTCGAAGAAGAGAGTGTCGTGCCCGCGCGCGCCGCCCGCCACCAGGGTCCGCAGACCGCCTCCGCCGCGCAGTATCGGCAGCGACTGGTCGGCGGCACGCAGCCGGGCGGCCACGGCGGCCCGTCGCTCGGCCTGGTAGCTGTCCAGCAGCAGTTCGGATGCCCCGTGGTGCCAGGCGTGGGCCAGCTTCCACGCGAGGTTCTCGGCGTCCCGCAGGCCCTCGTCCACGCCCTGGGTACCCAGGGCGCCCAGCAGATGGGCGGCATCCCCCGCGAGGAAGGCCCGCTCCACCCGCCAGCGCAGCGCGAGCCGGTGGTGGACCGTGTAGACGCCGGTGTCCAGCAGCTCGTAGGGCGGGGTCTCCCCGCACCAGCCGGCCAGCGTCTCCCGGGTGCGGGCGATCAGCGCCTCGGGCGTGACCAGTTCACCGCCGTTCGGGAGCAGCCAGTCGAGCCGCCAGACCCCGCCCGGCAGCGGACGGGCCGTCACCTCGGTGCCGGCCGCGCGCCACGGCGGCTGACGGTGCAGCACGGCCGCCCCCGGCCAGGGGAGTTCGACCCGCAGCGCGGCGACGGCGTGGCGTTCCACGGCGGTCCGGCCCGGGAACCTGACGTCCAGGAGCTTGCGCACGGTGGAGCGCGCTCCGTCGCATCCGACCAGGTAACTTCCGCGCCACCAGGTCGCGTCGGGGTCCTTGGTGTGCACGGTGACGCCGGACGCGTCCTGCTCCAGGGTGTCGACCCGGCTGAGCGGCACGAGCCGGATCAGCTCGTGCGCGGCCACGGCGGCCCGCAGCCCCCGGGTGAGCGCGTGCTGCGGCAGGTGCACGGGCGCCGGCGCCGAGCCGCTTCCCGGGCTCGCACCGAGTGGTACCTCACGTACCAGCTGGTTCCGGCGGAGCGAACGCCAGCCCGACCAGCTCAGTGCCGCGCGGTCCGGAGTGGCGCAGCCGAGCCGCATGACCAGGTCGGCGGTGTCCTCGCGCAGTACCACCGTGCGCGCGGGGCGCGGTTCGTCCTTGCCGAGCCCCTCGTCGAGGAGCACGGAGGGCACACCGTGCGCCGCCAGGGCGAGGGCGAGCGTCAGACCGACGGGTCCGGTGCCGACGACGATCACCGGGTCCACGGTGCGTACCCTCCGGCCCGAACGGTCATGCGAAACCTGGTAGTCGAAGCGGTCGAAGTCCGGTGCGTGATCACAGAACGTATGCAACCCACTGGGGATGCCCGCGTCAAGCGAGCGAGGCAGCGGCGCATGCGCCGCTGCCTCGAATGCTCCTCGCTCCAGGCGGGCCGCTACGACTTCCCGGTGGTCCCGGGGCCCCCTCCGGTCCCCCCGGTCCCGTCGGCCGCGACCGTCTTCGCGACGGTTTCGGCGGCCGGCGGAAGGTCCGCGCCCCCTGCGCCCCCGGGCCGGGCGGCCGGGACAGCGGCGGTCGCGACGGGCGCGTCGATGCCGGCGGCCGGAGCGGCCGACGCCACGGCGATGCCCGTCCTGGCGCGCCGGCCGCGCCGCTCGATCCAGGTCGCGAGCGCCGACAGCAGCAGACACATCGTCACGTAGATGGTGCCGATGACGACGATCGTCGAGACGTACGGGTACTTGCCGTCGACCAGAGTGTTGGAGGCGATCAGACGCGCGGTCTGGAGCAGCTCCGGGTACAGGATGATGTAGCCGAGCGAGGTGTCCTTGAGCGTCACCACCAGCTGGCTGATGATCGTCGGCAGCATCGCCCGCACGGCCTGCGGCATCAGCACGCCGAGCATCACCTGCGTCTTGCTCATGCCGAGCGCGTACGCGGCCTCGCTCTGGCCCCGGGGGACCGAGTTGATTCCGGCCCGCAGCACCTCGGCCTGGACGCAGCCGTTGTAGACGGAGAGGCCCAGGGCCAGCGCCCACATCGAGTAGTCGGTCAGGAAGCCGACCCAGATCGCGTAGATCGTGATGAGCAGCGGGATCGAGCGGAACAGCTCGATGAACGTGGTCGCGACCCAGCGCACCGGCCGGTGGTCGGAGAGACGGCCGACCGCGAGCACCACGCCGAGGACGACCGATCCGACCGCCGCCAGGCCGAAGACCTTGAGCGTGGCCAGCACCGCGTCGGCGATGTTCTGCCGGATGCCCGCGTAGTTGAAGATGTCCCACATGCCGGAATCGAGGTTGCCCGTGTCCGACAGCCGTTTGATGGCGAAGACGATCAGCGCCAGGATGGCGACGCCGCCGACCACCGCGTAGACGCGGTTCCTTACGGTGGCCTTCGGGCCCGGCGCGTCGTAGAGAACGCTGGCACTCATCGGGCGACCTCCATACGGCGCTCCAGCAGCCGGAAGAGACCGCTGATGACAAAGGTGACGACCAGGTAGCCGAGGGCGACCCAGATGAAGACGGGGGTGATCGCGTAGCCGCGGTCGCTCATCAGCTTCTGCCAGCCGAACAGCTCGGTGACGCTGAAGGCGCCGGCGATGGCCGAGTTCTTCGTGAGGGCGATGAAGATGCTGCTCAGCGGCGGGATCACGGACCGGGTCGCCTGCGGGAGGACGACGAGGCGCAGGGTCTGCGGGAAGGACATGCCGATCGAGCGGGCGGCCTCGGCCTGGCCCAGCGGCACGGTGTTGATGCCGGAGCGGACGGCCTCGCAGACGAACGACGAGGTGTAGAAGCCCAGCGCCAGCGAACCGAGGACGAACGGGCTCAGGCCCGAGAAGAAGACCTGCGGCACGACGAAGAAGAAGATGAGGAAGAGCAGCGTCAGAGGGGTGTTGCGCAGCAGCGTCACCCAGGCCGTGCCGAAGATCCGCAGGGGCGGCACCGGTGAAACCCGCATGCCGGCGATGACGACGCCGAGCACCAGCGCGATGACCGAGCTGACGGCGGTGATCGACACCGTGCCTATGAAGCCGTCGCGGAACTCCGGGAAATTGTCGAGCAGTACGTTCATGAGGTCTCCGCGTCGGCTGTCAGCGGCATCGGGCGTACGGGGCCGGTCGGGCGTACGGGTCGGGTCGGGCGGGCGGGGCCGCCCGGCGTCGGGGAGGTGACGCCGGGCGGCGCGCCGTCAGTAGCGCTCGATGGCCGGCGGGGCGGTGTACGCCGAGCCGGAGAGACCGAGGGTCGCGTCGTAGATCTTCTTGTACGAGCCGTCCTGGACGTGCTTCTCGAGCGAGTCGTTGATCGCGTCCCGCAGCACCTTGTCGTCCTTGTTCAGGCCGACGCCATAGGGCTCCTCGGTGAAGGGCTTGCCGATGACCCGCAGCTTCTTGGGGTTCTGGGCCGCGTAGCCCTTGAGGATCGAGTCGTCGGTGGTGACCGCGTCGACCTGGTTGGTCAGAAGCTGCTGCACGCAGTCCGAGTACTTGGCCAGCTCGACGACGCTCGCGCCGTACTCCGGCTTCTTGATCTCCTGGAGCGGGGTCGAACCCACGATCGAGCAGACCTTCTTGCCCTTCAGCGTGTCCGTACCGGTGATGGCCTTCTCGTCGGAGCGGACCAGCAGGTCGGCGCCCGCCTTGTAGTACGGACCGGCGAACCCGACCAGCTGCTTGCGCTTGTCGTTGATCGTGTACGTACCGACGAAGTAGTCGACCTGGCCCTTGGAGATCGCCGTCTCGCGGATGCCGGAGTCGACGGTCTTCCACTCGATCTGCTTGTCCGAGAAGCCGAGGTCCGCGGCGATCATCTTGGCGATCTCGATGTCGAAGCCGGAGCGCTCCTTCGTGGACTGGTCCTCGAAGCCCAGGTACGGCTGGTCGGCCTTGGCGCCGATGATCAGCTTCCCGCGCTTCTTCGCCTCCTTGAAGGCCGGCGAGTCCAGGTCGACCCCGGTGGCGACGGTGTACGTGGGAAGGGCGGGCGCGTCGGAGGCGCCGGGCTTGGTGCCCGCGGGCTTGTCGCCGGCCGAGCCTTCCTTGCCCCCACAGGCGGTGGCGGTCAGAGCGATGACGGCGATGGCCGCGAGGGCGGCCGACTTGCGGAGCTGCATCTGAACTTTCCTTCTGTCGTAGGTCGTTGTCGTCAGTGGTGAAGGATCTTCGACAGGAAGTCCTTGGCCCGGTCGCTGCGGGGGTTGCTGAAGAACTGGTCGGGCGTGGCCTCTTCGACGATCTTTCCGTCCGCCATGAAGACGACACGGTTGGCGGCGGAGCGGGCGAAGCCCATCTCGTGGGTGACGACGATCATCGTCATGCCGTCCCGGGCCAGCTGCTGCATGACTTCGAGGACCTCGTTGATCATCTCCGGGTCGAGCGCCGACGTGGGCTCGTCGAAGAGCATGACCTTCGGATCCATCGCCAACGCCCTTGCGATGGCGACGCGTTGCTGCTGACCGCCGGAGAGCTGGGCCGGATACTTGTCCGCCTGCACGCCCACGCCGACCCGGTCGAGCAGGATCCGGGCCTTCTCCTCCGCGGTCTTCTTGTCGGTCTTGCGGACCTTGACCTGGCCCAGCATGACGTTCTCCAGCACGGTCTTGTGCGCGAAGAGGTTGAACGACTGGAAGACCATGCCCACATCGGCGCGCAGCCGGGCAAGTTCCCTGCCCTCCTGGGGAAGTGGGCGTCCGTCGATCGTGATCGACCCCGAATCGATCGTCTCCAGGCGGTTGATCGTGCGGCACAGCGTGGACTTTCCGGACCCGGAGGGTCCGATGACGACCACGACCTCGCCGCGGGCGATGGTCAGATCGATGTCCTGGAGCACATGCAGCGCGCCGAAGTGCTTGTTGACGTTGCTCAGTACGACGAGGTCGTCTGCCTCGGGTGCGGCATCCTCGGCGGCCTTCGTCACTGAAACTCCGCTCATCGGCTCTTGCTCCGTCCTCCTCGGGGGGCCAGCGCCTCGGCCGGCAGGGGCGAACCCTGCGTGTCGAGGCACTTGGACACTAGTGACGCAGTGCGATGACCGTCAGTAGATCTGAGGGAGAATTGAGGATAACGATCCGGCATTCCCTGGATACTCGGTGTGAAGGGGCTGGGCGCCCCGTGCCCGCCGGCGTACCGGGTGGGTAACGGAAACCCCGTCGTAACGGGCCGGGACTTGACTGGATCCCGCGCGTCGGCGTTGATGCCCAGGAGGCTGACGGAAGCGGAACGGAGACCGACGGCGGGTCCTGAGGGCGTGCCCGGGGGAGCGAACGCCGTCTATCGTCTCCTCCTGGGGTGACGCCCTGTAGGCGGCGCCCGGGGATCGCGACCGGCCAACACGGAGAGGAGGGCCAGTGAGACTGCTGCTCGTCGAGGACGACAACCACGTCGCCGCGGCCCTGTCCGCCGTGCTCGCCCGCCACGGCTTCCGGGTTGTGCACGCCCGCGGCGGCGAAGAGGCGCTGCGCGCCCTGCTCCCCGCCGAGCGGGAACCCTTCGGGGTCATCCTGCTGGACCTCGGGCTGCCGGACCAGGACGGTTACGAGGTGTTCGGCAGGATCCGCAAGCGCACCTCCACCCCCGTCATCATGGTGACCGCCCGCGCCGACGTCCGTTCGCGCATCCACGGGCTCAACCTCGGCGCCGACGACTACGTCACCAAGCCCTACGACACCGGTGAACTGCTCGCCCGCATCCACGCCGTCGCCCGCCGCACCACCAGCGGCGAGGACACCGCGCAGATCCCGCCGGCCGCACTGCTCCTCGGATCCGTACGGGTCGAACTGCCCACCCGCCGGGTCAGCGTCGACGGCGCCGAAGTCCAGCTCACCCGGAAGGAGTTCGACCTCCTCGCCCTGCTCGCCCAGCGCCCCGGCGTGGTGTTCCGGCGCGAGCAGATCATCAGCGAGGTGTGGCAGACCAGTTGGGAGGGGACCGGCCGGACCCTGGAGGTGCACGTCGCCTCGCTCCGCGCCAAGCTGGGGCTGCCCGCACTCATCGAGACGGTGCGAGGGGTCGGCTACCGGCTCGTCCCGCCGGCCGTCTGAGGATCTGCCGCTCCGGTGCGTACCCGTCTGCTGCCCCTGCTCATCGTTCTCATGGCCGCCGTGCTGCTCGCGCTCGGCTTCCCCCTCGCGATGAGCGTGGCCGGCGCCGAGCAGCAGAAGGTCGTCATCGACCGGATCGACGACACCGCGCGCTTCGCCGCGCTCGCCCAGTTCATCAGCGAACCCGTCGCTCCCGACGACGAACGCCGCCGCACCCTCCAGGCGGATCTCGACGCCTACGCCACCGTGTACGGAATCCGGGCCGGGATCTTCTACCGCGACGACCGCTACCTGGCCAGGGCGCCGTCCACCTGGAACCTGCCCCGGGAGGGCGAGGGCCGCGCCGCCTTCCAGGAGGCGCTGCTCGGCCGCCGCTCCCACGACCCGCCCCAGGTCTGGCCCTGGCAGCACGGCCGGATCGTCGTCGCCTCGCCCGTCGTGCGCGACGGGGACGTCGTCGCCGTCGTCGTCATCGACTCGCCCACCGACGAGATGCGGGCCCGCATCCTGCACGGCTGGCTGATCATCGCCCTCGGCGAGGCGGCGGCGATGCTGGTGGCGGTCGGGGCCGCATTCCGGCTCACCGGCTGGGTGCTGCTCCCGGTACGGACCCTGGACGCCGCCACCCACGACATCGCGCGCGGCCGGATGCGCTCCCGCGTGGCCGAAGGCGGCGGCCCTCCCGAACTCCGCAGACTTGCCCACTCCTTCAACGAGATGGCCGACAACGTCGAAGAAGTCCTGGAACAGCAGCGGGCATTCGTCGCGGACGCCTCCCACCAACTGCGCAACCCGCTCTCCGCGCTGCTGCTGAGGATCGAGCTGCTCGCCCTCGAACTCCCCGACGGAAACGAGGAGATCGCCTCGGTGCGGCTGGAGGGGAAGCGGCTGGCCCAGGTCCTCGACGACCTGCTGGACCTGGCCCTCGCCGAGCACGCAGAGGCCGACCTCGCCCTCACCGACGTCGCGGCCCTCACCGCGGAGCGTGTCGCGGCCTGGCACCCGGTCGCCGACGGGAAGGGCGTGGGCCTCACCCAGGACGGGGCCCCGGCCGTCACCGCCTGGGCCGACCCGATAGCGCTCTCCAGTGCGCTGGACGCGGTGATCGACAACGCGCTGAAGTTCACCCCGCCCGGCCAGGACGTGACGGTGTCGGTCGCCGCTGAGGGCCCCGTCTCCACCGTCGTGGTCGCCGACCGGGGCCCCGGACTCACCGACGAGGAACTGGCCCGCGTGGGCGACCGCTTCTGGCGGAGCAACCGCCACCAGAACGTCCGGGGCTCCGGCCTCGGGCTCTCCATCTCGCGGGTGCTGCTCGCGGCGGGCGGCGGCACGATCGGCTACGGCCGCAACGAGCCCCACGGCCTGCGGGTCACGGTGTCCGTACCGCGCGACACCCCGCACGCCTGACCAGGCGCTCCGTCGGCCGGGCCGGCCCGGTCTCCGCTACGGCTTGACCGAGCGGTAGTACTCCTGGGCGCCGTCGTGCAGCTGCAGCGGATCGGTGTAGATGGCCGTCCGCAGGTCCACCAGCTGTGCCGAGTGCACCTCCCGCCCGATCCGGTCCCGGCTGTTGATGACGGTACGGGTGAACGCCTCGGTCATCGCCGCGTCCGTCCGGTCCGTGGTCACCAGCAGATTGGCGACGGCGACCGTGGGCACGGACTGCCCCCGCTGCATGTCCGGGTAGGCGTCCGCGGGCATGACCGCCGCGCGGTAGTAGCGGGTCGAACCGCCCGCCGCCTGGAGCCGGCGGATCAGCTCGTCCTCCAGCGGCACCAGCCGCACGTCGGTCCGCCGCGAGAGCTGCTGGACCGCGCTGGTCGGCAGCCCGCCGGACCAGAAGAAGGCGTCGAGCTTCCCCTCCACCATCAGCGAGGGCATGGTGTCGATCCCGGCCGTCACCGGAGTGACCCCCTTGGCGGGATCGACCCCGGCGGCGGTCATCAGCCGGTCGGCGACCAGCTTCACCCCGGACCCGAGCTGCCCCACGCCCACCCGCCTGCCCCGCAGGTCGGCGACGCTCCGCACGGAGGAGGACCGGGGCACGATCAGCTGCACGTAGTCGTCGTAGAGGCGGACGCAGCCGCGGAGCCGCCGCGCCCCGGGCCTGCCGCTCCGCAGATACGTCGCCACGGAGTCGGCGGTGGCGATGGTGAAGTCCGCCTCACCCGCCGCGACCCGCTCGATGTTCTGCTGCGAGCCCTCACTGGTCCGCAGCTGTATGGACACCCCTGGCATGTCCGTGGCGAGCGCCCCTTCGAGCCGCTCCCCGTAGAGCTGGTAGACCCCGGTCCGTACGCCGGTGGAGAAGACCAGGGAGCCACTGGGCGAAGGGCTGTCGAGCGGCAGCACCCACCAGGCCACGAGTCCCACCGAGACCGCGGAGGCGGCGCCCGCGCGCAGCATGCGGCGGCGGGTGGGGGACGGGCCGGTCGGGGACATGGCCGCGATCCTGCCAGCCCGGAGCCCGCGCTGACCAGAGCCGCCCGCGAACGGGCGGGAGAAGGGGCTTTCCCGGAGCGCCTACCCTTGAGGGATGACCAGCAGCAGCGACCGGAGCCTCGCAGTGGACGTTCAAGAACTCAAGAGCTACGAAATCCGTACGTACGGATGCCAGATGAACGTCCACGACTCGGAGCGGCTGTCGGGCCTGCTGGAGGACGCCGGTTACGTCCGCGCCCCCGAAGACGCGGACGGCGACGCCGACGTCGTGGTCTTCAACACCTGCGCGGTCCGTGAGAACGCCGACAACAAGCTCTACGGCAACCTCGGCCGGCTCGCACCGATGAAGACCAAGCGCCCCGGGATGCAGATCGCGGTCGGCGGCTGCCTCGCGCAGAAGGACCGCGACACCATCGTGAAGCGGGCCCCGTGGGTCGACGTGGTCTTCGGCACCCACAACATCGGCAAGCTCCCGGTGCTGCTGGAGCGCGCCCGCGTCCAGGAGGAGGCGCAGATCGAGATCGCCGAGTCCCTGGAGGCGTTCCCCTCCACGCTCCCCACCCGCCGCGAGTCCGCCTACGCCGCATGGGTCTCCATCTCGGTCGGCTGCAACAACACCTGCACCTTCTGCATCGTGCCCGCCCTGCGCGGCAAGGAGAAGGACCGTCGCACCGGCGACATCCTGGCCGAGATCGAGGCGCTCGTCTCCGAGGGCGTCTCCGAGATCACCCTGCTCGGCCAGAACGTCAACGCCTACGGCTCCGACATCGGCGACCGCGAGGCGTTCTCCAAGCTGCTGCGGGCCTGCGGGAAGATCGAGGGCCTGGAGCGCGTCCGCTTCACCTCGCCGCATCCCCGCGACTTCACCGACGACGTGATCGCCGCGATGGCCGAGACGCCGAACGTCATGCCGCAGCTCCACATGCCGATGCAGTCCGGTTCGGACTCGATCCTGAAGGCCATGCGCCGCTCCTACCGGCAGGAACGCTTCCTCGGCATCATCGAGAAGGTGCGCGCCGCGATGCCGGACGCAGCCATCTCCACCGACATCATCGTGGGCTTCCCCGGCGAGACGGAGGAGGACTTCGAGCAGACCATGCACGCCGTGCGCGAGGCCCGCTTCGCCAACGCCTTCACCTTCCAGTACTCCAAGCGCCCCGGGACCCCGGCCGCCGACATGGACGGGCAGATCCCCAAGGAGATCGTGCAGGAGCGCTACATGCGCCTCTCCGCCCTCCAGGAGGAGATCTCCTGGGCGGAGAACAAGAAGCAGGTCGGCCGTGTCCTGGAGGTCATGGTCGCGGAGGGCGAGGGCCGCAAGGACGGCTCCACCCACCGGCTCTCCGGCCGCGCCCCCGACAACCGCCTCGTCCACTTCACCAAGCCGGAGGGCACCGTGCGCCCCGGTGACGTGGTGACCGTCGAGATCACCTACGCCGCCCCGCACCACCTGCTCGCCGAGGGCGCCACCCTCGCCGTGCGCTCCACCCGGTCCGGCGACGCCTGGGAGAAGCGGAACGCCGCCGCGGCCGCCAAGCCCGCCGGCGTGATGCTGGGCCTGCCCACCATCGGCGCCCCCGCCCCGCTGCCGGCCGCCTCCGCGCCGGGCTGCGGCTGCGACTGACCCCGTCCCCACGGCCCCGCCCGGGCTCAAGGAGCCTCCGTCCGGATCGGGCCGTCCGATCCGGACTGAGGACCCCGGTGCGGGCCGTTCGATCCGGACGGAGGACCCCGGTGCGGGCCGTCCGATCCGGACTGAGGCCCCCGGTGGGCAGGGCCCGCTCGTCTGAGGGTGCGCGGCCAGTACGCTGACCGGCATGCTTGTCGCCGCCGCCGTGAGCCCCTGCCCGCCCCTGCTGGTCCCCGAGGTCGCCGCGGGGGCCGCCCCCGAGCTCGACCCGGTCCGGGCCGCCTGTGCCGAAGCCCTCGCCGTCCTCGCCCGGTCCCGCCCCGGTCTGCTGGTCGTGGTCGGGCCCGCGGCGGAGGGCGGACGGGGCACCTTCCCGGCGGGGAGCACCGGGGACTTCCGTGGCTTCGGCGTCGACCTCGACGTCCGGCTGGGCACCGGCACCCCTGCCGGCTCCGCTCCTGACGAGGGAACACCTTCCCGGCCGCTGCCCGCCTCGCTCGCCGTCGGCGCCTGGCTGCTCGCGACGGCCGGCTGGACCGCGTCTCCCGTCGAAGGGCTCGGCGTCGGCGAACCGCTCTCCCCGGAGCGCTGTGCCGAGGCCGGCCGGGGGCTGGCGGAGCGCGCGGAGCGGGTGGCCCTGCTGGTGATGGGCGACGGCAGCGCCTGCCGCACGGTCAAGGCGCCCGGCTATCTGGACCCCCGCGCCGAGGGATTCGACGCCGCCACCTCACGGGCCCTGGGTGCCGCGGACGTGCGGGCCCTCGCGGAACTCGACGCCCCCCTCGCGTACGCCCTGAAGGCGGCGGGCCGGGCCCCCTGGCAGGTGCTCGCCGGTGCCGCGGACGGAGCGGGCCTGCGGGGCCGGGCGCTGTACGAGGACGCGCCGTACGGAGTGGGCTACACCGTCGCCGCCTGGTCCTGAGCCCGGCGCGGTCCGGGGCACTCCGGTCCGGCCGCCGCTTCACCCGTACGGGCCCCGCGAACGGGTGACGGCCGCGGAGCAGGGCTCCGCGGCCGTCCTTTCGGTCCTCCGTACCGGTGCGCCGCCCGGCAGGGCCGTGCCCGGTCTCAGTGGGCCGGCGGCGGCGGGGGCGTACCGCCCGCGCCGCCGAAGCCCGTCGTCGGGCCCGGGCCTTGCCCGTCCTTGTGGCCGAGGCGGTCCACCGTGTCCTTCGCCTTCTGCGTACCGCTCTGGATCTTGTCGCTGTACTTGCCCTTGGTCCTCTGGTCGACCGTGCGCGCGGCCTTGTCCAGGCCCTGCCCGATCTTGCCCCCGTGCTGCTGCGCGAGGTCGCCGACCTTGTCGCCGACCTTCTCCTTCGCCGGTCCCAGCCGGGCCTTGAGATTGTCCAGGAATCCCATGGGTCATCCTCCGTGCCGTGGTCGCTCGGGCCGAGTCCGCTCCCGCACCGGCACTCCTGTCCGGTGCCGCCGATTTTACTCGCGAGGAACAAAAGGTGCTTAGTCGTACAAATGGAGGGTCCCGGTCGGCGCGGCGCGGGAGGTTTGGGAGACTGGGGCGGTGAGAAACCCAGTTCCGGCCCCGCGCGTCATCACCGTCGTCGGCCCCACGGCAGCAGGCAAGTCCGATCTGGGGGTGTTCCTCGCCCAGCGGCTCGGCGGCGAGGTGGTCAACGCCGACTCCATGCAGCTGTACCGGGGCATGGACATCGGCACCGCGAAACTCACCCTTCCCGAACGTGACGGCGTCCCGCACCACCTGCTGGACGTCTGGGACGTGACCCGTACGGCCAGCGTCGCGGAGTACCAGCGCCTCGCCCGCGCGGAGATCGACCGGCTGCTCTCCGAAGGCCGGTCCGCGATCCTGGTCGGTGGCTCGGGGCTGTACGTGAAGGGCACCATCGACGCCCTGGAGTTCCCGGGCACCGACCCCGAGGTGCGCGCCCGGCTCGAACAGGAACTGGCCGAACGCGGCCCCGGCGCCCTCCACGAGCGGCTCGCCGCCGCCGATCCCGGCGCGGGCCGGGCGATCCTGCCCAGCAACGGCCGCCGCATCGTCCGCGCCCTCGAAGTCATCGAGATCACCGGCAAGCCGTTCACCGCCAACCTCCCGGGCGAGGAGCCGGTCTACGACGCCCTCCAGATCGGGGTGGACGTCGAGCGCCCGGAACTCGACGCCCGGATCGCGCTGCGCGTCGACCGGATGTGGGAGGCGGGTCTGGTGGACGAGGTCCGGGCGCTGGAGGCCCAGGGGCTGCGCGAGGGGCTCACCGCCTCCCGCGCGCTCGGCTACCAGCAGGTGCTCGCGGCGCTGGCCGGCGAGTGCACCGAGGACGAGGCGCGCGCCGAGACCGTCCGCGCCACCAAGCGTTTCGCACGCCGTCAGGACTCCTGGTTCCGCCGCGATCCGCGGGTCCACTGGCTCGGCGGCGGGGAGCTGGACCGGGAGGAACTCCCGGACCGGGCCCTGGCGTTGGCCGAACGGGCGGCCACGCTCTGACCGCACGGCGGGCGAGCGGTGGTGCGGCGGGTATCCCCGGCACCGCATCGACGCGGGTCGGAAGGGTCCACGGGCTGCGGGGCCGGTGCGCGGCCGGTCTCGCGGGTCGGCTGCGGCCCGGGTAGCGGAACGTGCCGGGCGGTCCGACGGTGATGCTCCGCCCAGGGCCGTGGCGGTGGATCGGCGCAGGGGCGCGGGACGCCCCTCCGTCCAGGACGCCCGGCGAGGAGTGCGCCGCCCGGTGGACGAGGGTGTGGCCCGCCGGAGCCGGCGGGCTCGGCACCGTCCGGCCACCGGCCACCGGCCACCTTCCCGGAGCCGACGATCCCGCGCACCCGGGCCGGTTGGGCGGCCGTGGTGGCGGATTCCGCGCCGGGCCGGTCCGGTTCGTCGCTCGGCGGCGGCGGATCCCGCACCCCCGTCCCCGGTCCTGACCGCGTGCGGCCGCTTCGAGCACGCTTCGCGCGGCCGGTGGGCTTTCCCGGTTCAGGGCCGCCGGATTTCGGTGGACGCGCACGGCCGGAATCGGAGAGGGGTGAAGTCCGGCCACGCGGCCCGGACGCGCCAGGAAAGAGTGTGCCGTGCGGGCCGCTGGCCAGCTTCTTCCCGTCGTTCCCGCCGAACTCCGCTGTCTTTACGCGGGGTTACCCGCGGTATCTCTGGCCGGAAGCCGCACGGAGCCGCCGACCGGGCCGATGACTGGTTCTGTCCACCTGTCGGACGACGCCTTAACACGATCTCCCATCGGGCTTTATCTTCCCGGTGTCCGGTTACTGCACTGCAGCAAGTTGCCATGGGTGCGAGAAGGCGGAAATGAACACACATGAGGATTCTCCGGCGGAGTTGCTGGACAGCGGGCTTCTCCGGCGCGTGTACGGATTCATGCTCGACGACAGCCGGTGTGACGGGGAGGCGCTCGATGTGGAGAAGGCGTGTGGGCAGCTGGAGGTCTCCGAGGAGCACTTCCACGGGGCGCTGGCCGACCTGGTGACCCTGGGCCTCCTGGTGAACCGTCCCGGGCGGGGCCTGGTCGCGGTCTCGCCCGACGAGGCGACCACCCGCGTCCTGCTCCCGCTGGAGTCCGAACTGCGTTCCAGGCGTGCCCGGGTCGAGGAGGTCAGGCGGCGGCTGGTGTCGTTCTCGCCGGTCTTCGACGCCAGCCTGCTGGCGCGCGAGAACAGGAGGCAGATCGAGCTCATCGACAACCTCCCCGACGTGCGCGAGGCGATCGCCGAACTGTCGGCCAAGGCGTGCCGCGAGATCCTCACGGCCCAGCCGGGCGGCGGCCGACGCGAGGACGTCCTGGTGGAGGCCGCGCCCCGGGACTACGAAACGCTCCGGCGGGGCGTGCAGATGCGCATGCTGTACCAGCACACGGCCCGCAACAGCCGGGGCACCCAGTCGTACGTGGAGCAGGTGACCCGGCGTGGTGCCCAGGTGCGCACGCTGGACGACCAGTTCATGCGTTTCCTGGTCTTCGACCGGGAGTGCGCGGTGTTCGCGAACCCGGCGGACCCCGCCGGTGCCGTGGTGGTGCGCAACCCGTTCGTCATCGCCTTCATGGTCGAGACGTACGAGCGCCTGTGGCTGACGGCCGAGCCCTTCGAGGCGGACGGGGACATCCAGCCGGAGATCATGGACGACCTCAAGGACGCCATCGTGCGGCTGCTGACGGCCGGGATGACGGATGCGGCCGTGGCCCGCCGGCTCGGCATGTCCGTGCGCACCTGCCGGCGCCACGTCGCCGAGATCATGACCACCCTCGACGCGGAGAGCCGCTTCCAGGCCGGTTACCTGCTGGCCCTCCAGGAGCAGCCCAAGTGACCCGTGGCGACGCGCCAGTGCCGTCGCGTCGCCACACTTTCTCCACCTGGGCAGCCCGATTGATCCCTCCTCGCTGCATGCGCCCCTTTTTATTCTCTTGGACATCAAGTTGCCATGCAGCTTGATGCTCCACCGTTTCTCCACTACTCGGCCCGTGGTCCTGGCATTTTGATGCCACAGCGGTGAGCGGCCCGCGGCGAGGTACGGCGGAATTCGCGGGAGCCGGTCACTAGGCGCAGCAACGGACTGAGTGAGGGGCTGGACAGTGAATCGCTTCAGCAAGGCGACTGTTGCGGGAATCGCGATCATCGTGGCCGTCCTGGGCAGTGCGGAAGGTGCTGCGGCCCGGCAGCAGCAATTGCCCGTGAGTTCGACCACCGCCGTGGCCGGCGACACCGGCTGGGGATAAGCCTCGTGTCGACTTCGCTCAACGATCTGTACCAGAACCTGGCGGAACACCCCGCGCGCCGGATGCGATTTCTGTCCCTCGCCGGAAAATCGGTAACAAAGAATTTTCCGCAGATTTACGAGGACGTGCTGGAACTCATGGGTGAGTTCCGCGAACGCGGGATCGGGCCAGGCGACCTGGTGGGCGTCACCGGTCCCAACTCCTACGAGTGGGTCCTGGCCGACCTGGCCCTCCTGGGCCTCGGCTGCGTTCCGGTGGCCCTGCCGCTGGAGCAGCGGGCCGACGCCGCGGCGCTGGGCGGACTCGCCGACAGGTACGGCCTCGTGGCGGTGCTCACGACCTGGCCGGCGGCGCCGGAGTCCGCCCTGCCGGACGGTGTCGCGGTCCTCGGCGAGCGCCCGCTGAAGCTCGTGCCCAGGAACGTCCCCGACGGCGGCCGGCCGGACCTGCCCGAGGACGTCTTCACCATCGCCTTCTCGTCCGGCACCGCGGGCAGCAAGAAGGGCCTGCTGATGTCCGCGGAGGGCGTGGAGAACACCATGCGCACCTCGGCGGAGGCGTGGCGGCTCACCGCCGACGACGACCTGCTGATCGTCATGCCGTTCTCCAACTTCCAGCAGCGGTACCTGTTGTATACGGCCGTCCGCTACGGTGCGGACGTGACGGTGGTCGCGCCGGAGCGGATGTTCCAGAAGCTCAGGGAGCTCCGGCCCACGATCGTCCTGGGGCCGCCCTCGTTCTTCGAACTCGCCGCCAACCGCGTCGGTTCGGCCGGCCTGCGCGAGAGGTGGCCGTACCTCCTCGCCACGGCCCTGCACGCGCTCCTCCCGGGACGGGCGAGCCGCCGGCTGCGCACCCGCCTCGGGCGCGGCTGGATGGACATGTACGGCTCGCGGGTGCGGCTGATGTTCACCGGGTCCGCTCCCGTGCCGCCGCGCACGGTACGGGTGTTCCAGCGCCTGGGCGCACCGCTCTTCGAGGTGTACGGAAGCACCGAGATCGGCTGGATCGCCTTCAACCTGCCGGGGCGGGACCGGATCGGCAGCGCCGGGCGACCGGTCGACCGGGTCGACGTGGACGTCGCCGACGACGGCGAGGTCACCGTGCGCACGCGTCATCCCCAGTGCCTGGGCTACGTCTTCGAGGGGATGGAGACGCAGGACGCGGTCTTCCTGGGCGACGACCGGATCGCGACCGGCGACCTCGGGGCGTTCGACCGGGCGGGCTTCCTGCGGCTCAAGGGCCGCAAGAAGAACGTGATCATCACGCGCAGCGGCGTCAAGATCAACCCCGAGGAACTCGAACTGGACCTGGAGAAGGCCTGCCCGGGTGCCCGGGCGATGGTCGCCTCACCCGACGGCAGCGGGCTGCTGACCTGCGTGGTGTGGCTCGACGGCGAGCGGCATGCCGACCGGGTGGCGCAGGTCGAGGCCTATCTGGACGAATCGAACGCCAAGCGGGAGCCCGCCCTGCGCATTTCGCAGACGGTCTTCCGGTCCGCTGCCGAGCTGAGCTTCGAAGATGGTCTGTTGACGAGAAATTTCAAGTTGGACCGAAACGCGGTCATGCGAAGGGTCTTCACCGAACGGACCGGAGTGGGACGTTGAACACGAGTCAAGCGACTGACGAAGAGATCTGCGGGATCATCGCGAGCGTCATACCGAAGAAGGCGGCCAAGGGCGGTGTCCGCCCCGGCATGAGCCTCCGGGGCGACCTGGGAATCGACTCCCTCGCCCTGATGAGCATTGTCTTCGTCCTGGAGGAGAAGACCGGCATCGACGCCTTCGCCCGGGTCGACGCCTTCGTCGCCGCCGAATCGGTGTCGGACATCATCGACATCGTCCGCAAGGACTGAGGGGCGCCGGCCATGAACGACACCCCCCATACCGAAGAGTCCCGGAACAGCGACGTGCAGAAGATCATCGACTTTCACACCCACATCGCCTCCGGGATGTGTTTCCCCCAGTCGTTCAACGACGGCGTGGTCGACAACATGACCGTCGCCCTGACGAGCAGGGGCCTGCCCGTCACCCGGGACAAGGTCGCCCGCATGCACGCGGGCACCCTGACCGACCCGCTCTGCGACGAGCTGGTCAAGCAGATGGACGAGGCCGCCATCAGCGAGTCCGTCCTGCTGCTGCCCGACTTCACCTACGCGCTCAAGGACAGCACCCACTCCATCGAGGAGCTCATCGACCACCACCGGGCGGTCGTCGAGCGCCATCCCGGGCGCTTCCGGGTGCTGGTGGGGGTCGACCCGCGCTGGGGCGCCGACGGACTCGCCCTGTTCGAGCGGGCCGTCGTGGAGTACGGGTTCGACGGCATGAAGCTGTACCCGCCGTGCGGCTACCAGCTGTCGGACGAGCGTCTCTACCCGTACTACGAGATCTGCGCGCAGTACTCCCTCCCCGTCCTCTCGCACATCGGGGCCACCTCCCCGGTCCTCGACTTCGAGATCGCCCAGCCGATCTACGTCGACAAGGCCGCCAAGGACTTCCCCGGCATCGACTTCGTCCTCGCGCACGGCAGCGTCCACTACCCGGACGAGGTCGCGATGCTGTGCAACAACCGCCCCAACGTCTACGTGGACGTCAGCGGATACGAGGCTTTCGGGGCCTCGGCACTGCGCACGCTCTTCAGCCGGGGCATCAACCACAAGGTCCTCTTCGGCACCGACTGGCCGGTGTTCCGCCTCCAGGGCCGCCAACTGAGCCTGGTCGAGAAGCTGGAGAAGGAAGGGGCCTTCCCGGAGTCGATGAGCGACGCCGACCGGGACCTCTTCTTCCACGGGAACGCGGCACGGCTGCTCGGCAAGAACAAGCTCAAGCAGGCCGCGTCCGGCACCACCGCCCCACCTTTCCCTCCCTCCCTCCCCACTCCGGTTAACGAAGGGCTTCGACGTGTCTGAAAGCACGACCGGGAACGAGTTCCTCGGCCTCACCGACGAACAAATCAAGTTCTTCCAGGAGAACGGCTTCGTCGGCCCGTTCGACCTCTACGGCGAGGAAGAGGCCCCACTGCTGTGGAACCAGGCCATGATCGAGATGGTCACCTCGCAGAACAAGCCGCACAACTCGACGGTCATCAACTACGACCGCCACCTGGACTGCAACACGCTGTCCGAGCACGTCGGCCGCCCGGAGATCGTGCACAAGCTGCGCAGCCTCATCGGTGACGACATCCTGTGCTGGAAGACCAACATCTTCAAGAAGGCCCCGGGCGACGCCGGCACCGGCTGGCACCAGGTGGAGACGTTCGTCGTCGGCGACACCACCACGGAGGCCTCGCCCTCCCTGAAGTACACCGAGGAGGGCGAGGCGTACACCCAGGAACTCACGGTCTGGACCGCGTTCTCCCCGGCGGGCAAGGAGAACGGCTGCCTGCGCTACATCCCCGGCAGCCACAAGAAGTGGTACTACGACGAGTCCAAGCCGCTCACCTACGACGTGGAGAGCAAGTCCCACGACTTCTTCGGCTACGACTACTCCGAACTCCAGCTCGACAGCGACTGGAACCCGGATGACGAAGAGATCTTCGAGATGGAGATGAAGCCCGGCCAGTTCGTCATCTTCCTCGCCAAGTGCATCCACGGCTCGCTGCCCAACGTCAGCGACACCACCCGCCTCGGCTACGCCTCCCGCTACGTCTCGCCCTCGGTGAAGGTGTACGAGGAGGTGGACAGCCTCAGCGAGTTCGGCGACACGATCAGCCTCGACTACCACGGCAGTGTCCTGGTCTCCGGCGAGGACAAGTACGGCCACAACCGCATCCACGCGCAGAACCTGAACGGCGTGCCCTTCAAGAAGGTCGAGACCGATGAGCGCTGACGACCACCGCGCGAAGTTCGCGGAGTTCCTGCGGACCCAGCCCATGACGGCCGGCCTCACCCGCGAGGACGTCGAGCGCGCCACCACCCGCGAGGAGCTGGGCATCAGCTCCCTGAACATGATCCTTCTCCTGGTGAACTACATCAAGGAAGAGGCGAACGACAGCGTCCAGTTGCGCCCCGAGTGGGTGTCCAGGCTGGGTTCCGTCGACGGCATCGTCTCCGTCGTCCGCGAGATCGACGAGAGCGCGCTCGCCGCGGCGAAGTGACACCCACGCCAGCGCGCACGGAGCGGCCCCGCACCGCCGGGCCCACGACGGCGCGTACCCGGATCCGGCGTCCCCCGGCCGCCGGATCCGGGCCCACCGAAACGGGAGACAGTGACTGACAACCCACACATCGCCCTCGGCTCCTTCGCGTGCTCCTTCGGCGCCCTGGAACGCAAGGCGGAGGACATCCCCGGGTTCGAGCGGCTGTGGCGCGAGCAGTCGTCGGACACCGAGTTCGCCGCCATGGGCTGCCGGACCTTCCGCAGGTTCTCCGGCCCGGTCGAGGACCATGTGACCGAGACGGTGCGCGCCACCCTGCGGGACGGGGCGGTACGGCCCGCGGACGTGGACCGCATCGTCTTCGCCACCAGCGACGCCCGGCTCGCCTCGCTGCGGCCCGACTTCGCGGGCGAGGTCCTCGCGGCCCTCGGGCTGGTGCACTGCGTACCCGTGGTGCTCTCCTTCCAGCAGTGCTGCAGCTCGCTCGCCGCACTGGAGCACGCCCGGCACCTGCTGGCCGAGGAAGGCGTACGCAACGTCGTCCTCGTATCGCTCGACTTCACGCCCGACGACGCCGACCGGGTCAGGTCCTTCGCCCTGTTCAGCGACGCCGTCACCAGTTGCCTGCTGACCCGCGACGGGGGTGTGGTGCGCCTGCTGTCGACCGCCGTCGGCGTCGACCACGCGGGCCTGCGGGGCCAGGACTCCTTCGTGTCGCGCCAGCAGGTGGCGCAGTCCACGCTCGCCACCGCCCTGGGCGGGCGCGGCCTCGCGCCGAGCGCGGTCACCAAGGTGTTCCCCACCAACCTCTACCGGCCGGTGGCCCTGTTCAACGCCACCATCGCCGGCATCGGCCGGGAGCAACTGCACTTCACCGGACCGCTGGAGAGCTACGGTCACTGCGGCAACTCCGACTGGATGATCAATCTGGCCGACTACCACGACCAGGTCGGCATCCGGCCGGACGAGACCTACCTGGCCGTGTCCTCGGCCCCCGGGTTCTTCGCCTGCGCGCTGCTCGCAGGCGTCTGAGAGCCGGACCAACCCGCAGACGAGACAGCGAAGGCGACAAGATGAAGATCTCAGTGGACGACCTCTCCGGGCGGGACATCGCCGAGTTCCTCCAGGCCCACGTGGACGAGATGCGGGCGATCACCCCGCTGGAGAGCAAGCACGCCCTCGACCTCGACGGACTGCGCGTGCCCGAAGTCACCTTCTGGACCGCCTACGACGGTGACACCCTGGTCGGCTGCGGAGCCGTCAAGCGCATCGAGGAGGGCCACGCGGAGATCAAGTCGATGCGCACCGAACCCACCCGCAAGCGCTCCGGGGTGGCCTCCCGGCTGCTGGCCCACATCATCTCCGAGGCCCGCGGCATGGGCTACCGGCGCCTCAGCCTGGAGACCGGAGCCACCGACTCCTTCGCCCCCGCCCGCGCGCTGTACGAGAAGTTCGAGTTCACCTACTGCGGCCCCTTTGCGAACTACCGGGAAGACCCCAACAGCGCGTTCATGACGCGCCTCCTGTAGCGCCCACCCCGAAGGCGACGTCGATGAAGGACATACCCCACCCCTACGACACCGCGCTGTACAGCCGGCTGTTCCTGAACTGCTACCAGCGCCAGTCCCTGGTGATGCTCGCCGAGCGCGGCCGTCCCGTGCACCAGCTGCTCTTCCGCGGCCTGGTCAGCACGGACGAGATCCTGCGGCAGGTCATCAGGGAGCAGCGCCCCAAGTACGGCTTCGAGAGCGGCATCGCCGGGCCGGACGACCTCGCGCTCATCGGCGTCGTCAAGGAGGAGGCCGCGTTCGACTCCTACGCCGACGCGCGCGCCCTGCTCCTCGACATCGTCGCCCAGGAGGGATTCGCGATCCTGGTCGGCGACGTCTTCTACTGGCCGCACTGCCCCGAGTACCGCACCAAGCACCTGGTGCACACCATCGTGCTCACCGGGTACGACTCCGGCGCCGGCGCGTGGCGCATCCTGGACGACAACCCGGCGAGCCTGCTGTGCTCGTACACCTATCCCGAGGACGTCATCGCGGCCTCCTTCGACAACAACGAGCTGCGCCGCGTGCGGTACTTCACCACCAAGGACCTCGACCCGGCACGGGCCGGACAGGGCACCCGCGAGGCCTTCGCCGCCCTCCTGGCGGAGTACCGGGACAGCCACGCGCTGCTGTCCGGGGTGGAGGACCTGATCTCCAGCCGCTGGATCGCGCCCGAGCGGGTCTACGCCTCCCTGCACGCAGCGTTCTCCCTCTACCAGGGCTCGCGCATCGCGCTCAGGGAGTACCTGCGGCACGCGTCCGGCGACACGGTCCTGGACGAACTGCTCGACCGGATCGTCCAGGGCGGGGCCGACGGCATGAACCACATGCTCCTCGCCCAGGTGACCGGAGCACTCGACGTCCGGTGGACGGCCGAGGCGTGCCTGCGGCTCCAGCGGGCCGAAGAAGAGCTGCTGTCCCGGCTGCGGACCCTCGCGGGCGCCACCGGACCGGGCACCACGACCGGAACCACAACCGGCCCCGAGACGGCCACCGGAGGCGGCGCATGACGGAGACACAGACGGCGGTGCTCCTCGCCGACATCGCCCTGATCATCGCGGTGGCCCTGCTCGCGGGCCGGATCGCCCGCCGCCTCGGCCAGCCGGCGGTCATCGGGGAGATCGCGGTGGGCGTGCTGCTCGGCCCGACCCTGCTGAACGGGACCGTGGCCGACACGCTCTTCCCGACCGACATCCGGCCCTACCTCGGCGTCGTCGCCAACGTCGGCCTGGTCCTGTTCATGTTCCTCATCGGCCTGGAGTTCGACTTCGCCCGGTTGCGCGGCTCGGGCCGGGTCACCGGGGCCGCCGTCCTCGGCTCCACGCTCGTCCCCTTCGCGCTCGGCATCCTGCTCGGCTGGTACCTGCTGCGCTCGTACGACCCCGACCACCGCGCCGCCTTCGTCCTCTTCATCGGCGTCGCGGTGTCGGTGACGGCCTTCCCGGTCCTCGCCCGCATCCTCGCCGACCGGGGCATGAGCGGCACCTGGCTCGGTGCCGTAGCCCTGTCCGCGGCGGCGTTCTGCGACCTCGCCGCCTGGACGACGCTGGCCGGCCTGCAAGCCCTGGCAGGGGCGGGCGGCACCCGCCCGTGGCTGGTGCTGCTCTGTGTCCCGTACGCCCTCGTGCTCTTCTTCGTCGTACGCCCCCTGCTCACCCGGTTCCTGGCCCGGCGGGGGAGCAAGGAGCCCCTGTCGGCCGGTGACGTCACGGTCGTCGTCGCCGGGGCGCTGGCCTCGGCGGCCCTCACCCAGCTGCTCGGGCTGCACTTCGTGATCGGCGCCTTCCTCTTCGGGCTCGCCATGCCCCGGCTGCACCCGGCCGGGCACGAAGGCCTGCTGAGGCGCACGGAGCACACCACCACGCTGCTGCTCCCGGTCTACTTCATCGTCGCGGGCCTGAAGGTCGACCTCTCCGGCCTCGGCGCCGACGGTCTCGTCCAGCTCGGCTGGATCATGGTCGTGGCGGTCACCGGGAAGTTCGCCGGAACCTGGCTCGGCGTCCGCTCCCAGGGCCTCCCGGCCCGCAGCTCCGCGGTCCTGGCCGGCCTGATGAACACCCGGGGGCTCACCGAACTCATCGCGCTCGGCGTCGGCCTGGAGGCCGGGCTCATCGACGAACGGCTGTACTCGCTCTTCGTCGTCATGGCCGTGGCCACCACGGCGATGACCGGCCCGCTGCTCGGCCGCCTCATGGGACGGGACGACGGCTCTCCGCCCCTCCTCGACCCGGACCTCGCCGTACCGCCGCGCGAGCGCGCGGTGGCCGGCACCGTCCGGTGACCCCGTGTCCCCGGTCTTCGGCGCCGAACCCGGTCCGGACGACGGGATGTTCACCGCCGTGCTCCCCCCTCCGGCCCGGTCGTCCCCGGCGCCCGCATGGACCTCTCCACGGGGCGCCGGCGGGTCCCGGACGGGTCCCGGCGGGAGCTCGTCGGCACAGCCTCCGCCGTACCCGGGGCCGCGCCCGCCGCCACCCCGGAGGATGTCTGATTTGTCTCCGTGGGCATCAAGTTGCCACGCAACTTGATGCCCACGGCGGGGCGAACTGCGGCACCGCGCGATCTGGCAAAGTCGTTCACGGCGCCGGACCGGGCCGGCAGGAATCCCCCCGGTTTCCCGCCCTCCCGAACCGCCCGCGCGGGGCTGCTCTCCCGGCTCGCACCAACCGCCCCCGCGCCGCCCGGTTCTTCAACACCCCGCGTTCTCGGACTACTCGAACAAAAATGCTTCGTACCCCTGGAGGTGAACCGCATGAGTGGCGTGGTGGGCTGGATCGACTTCCGGCGCGACCTGGGCGACCAGCTCGGCGTGCTGCGATCGATGACGCGGACGATGGCGCACAGGGGCCCAGACACCGAGGACGTGTGGATCGGCGGGAACGCAGCCGTCGGCCACCGCGGCCTGGCCACCGGACGCCCCGACGACGTGCGCCCCGCTCACATCGTCCTCGGCGGTGACACGGTCCACGCGGCACACACCGGCGAGGTCTACAACGGCGACGAACTGCGCCGCGACATCCAGGCGGCCGGCGGCGCCCTGCGCGGCGGTTCGACCGCCGAAGCGCTCCTCCAGGCCTACCTGCTGTGGGGCACCGGCTTCGTGGAGCGCGTCAACGGCGCCTTCGCCTTCGCCGTCTGGGACGGCCGCACCCGGCGACTGCACCTCGGCCGCGACCGGATGGGCGTCAAGCCCCTCTACCACCATCCGTACGACGGCGGGGTCCTCTTCGCCTCCGAGCCCAAGGGCATCCTCGCCAACCCCCTGTTCCGGCCCAGCCTGGAGCTCTCGGCGCTGCCCGTCGTCCTCCAGCCGCGCCTGGCCCGCCCGGGCGAGACGCCGTTGAAGGACCTGTACGAGGTCGAGCCCGCCCACGTCGTGACCTACACCGCGAACGGGGTCACCCGGCGGCGCTACTGGCAACTGGTGAGCGAGCCGCACCACGACACCTTCGAGGAGAGTGCCCGCACGGTCCGCGAACTCCTCGACGACACCGTGCGCCGCCAGCTCGCCACCGGCGTCCCGCTCGGCGCCATGCTCTCCGGCGGCGTCGACTCCACCTCCGTCGCCGCGCTCGCCGCGGGCGCCCTGCGCAAGGACGACCCGGACCGGCGGCTGGCCACCTTCTGCGTGGAGTTCGAGAGCGACCCGGCGCACTTCGTGGCCACCGAGCTGCGCCCGGACATCGACGCCCCGTACGCCGCCGAGGCCGCCGCCTTCCTCGGCACCGAGCACGCCACGCTCACCGCTTCGGTGCAGGACCTGCTGGACGTCGTCCCCGCCACCCGGCGCGCCCGTGACCTGCCCGGCTGGGGCCAGTTCGACGCCTCGATGTACCTGATCTTCCAGCAGATCCGCGCCAACTGCCCCGTCGCGCTCACCGGCGAGGCCGCCGACGAGGTCTTCGGCGGCTACCCCTACTTCTTCAAGCCCGAAGGGCTGGCCGCCGACCGCTTCCCCTGGCTCTTCGACGGCCCGAAGCTGTCCCGCTACCTCGTCCCCGACCTGCTCGCCGAGCTGAACCCGGAGGAGGACGAGCGCGCCCGCTACGCGGACGTCCTCGCACGCGTCCCCCGGCTCGCGGGCGAGAGCCCCGAGGACGCCCGGATCCGGGAGGTCTTCTTCCTCGGCCTGGCCGGCCCGCTCTCGGTGATCCTGGACCGCAAGGAGCGCATGAGCATGGCCCACGGGCTCGACGTCCGGGTGCCGTTCTGCGACCACCGGCTGGTCCAGTACGTGTGGAACGTGCCCTGGGAGATCAAGTCGCGGGGCGGGGTGAAGGGGCTGCTGAAGGCCGCCATGGCGGACATCCTGCCGGCGAGCACCGTGAACCGCAGGAAGAGCGCCTACCCGCACGTGCAGAACCCCGCCTACGACCGGACCCTCCTCCAGGAGGCGACCTGGATCGTCAACGACGACGCCTCGCCGCTGAAGCCGCTGTTCGACACCGGGCGCACCAACGACCTGATCCAGCAGATCTCTTCGGGAACCGTCCACGGCGAGCTGCCCGGCGGCTCCAACCAGGCCGCGATGCTGATCCAGCTCGTCGAGATGCGGCGCTGGATGGACGAGTACCAGGTGTCCCTGCCCTGACCCGCCCGACGGGCCCCGCGATCCGTGCGACGGAACCGGGCGCCGCCGACGTACCGACCGACCCCCCCAGGGAGTACCCCTTCATGCTCGAACTGGTCCCCATCACCGACGGCATCGGCACCGAGGTCCGCGGTATCGACGTCACCCGGCCGCTGTCCGACCACGACTTCGACCGGATCTACCAGGCCTGGATCGACACGACCATCCTGCTCGTCCGCGGCCAGGACATGACGCCGGAACAGCACATCGGGTTCACCCGGCGCTTCGGCGAGGTCTACGCCTACACCCGCTCGCAGTTCAACGACGTCGACCACCCCGAGATCCTCATCCTGTCCAACCTCACCAAGGACGGGAAGCCGATCGGCTCGGCCTACAGCGGGCGCGTCTGGCACAGCGACGGTGCCTACCTGACCCAGCCGCCGGTCGGCTCCATGCTGTACGCCCGCGAGATACCCCCGTCCGGGGGCGACACCTGGTACGGCAACATGTTCGCCGCGTACGAGGCGCTGCCCAGGGCCGTCAAGGAGCGCATCGAGGACCTGAAGGTCGTCATCAGCCGGGTCCAGTCACGTCCGTACAACTACCCCGACCGGCCGGCGCCCACGGAGCAGGAGCGCGCCGAATGGTCCGAGGTGGCGCACCCGCTGGTCCGCGTCCACGAGGAGAACGGCCGCAAGGCCCTCTACGCGGGCGGCAACGTGCCCTGGCGCATCGAGGGCCTCTCCGAGAACGAGAGCGCGCCGCTGATCACCTTCCTCCAGGAGTTCGCGATCCAGCCCCGCTTCACCTACCGCCACCAGTGGCAGGCCGGCGACATCGTGCTCTGGGACAACCGCAGCGCGATGCACCGGGCCACCCCGTACGACCACGTCAACCACCGGCGGCTGCTGCACCGCACCACGATCACCGGCCGGCGCGGCGCCGCCGCCGCGGCCGCGTGAGGGGGCGGGCAACGGTGAGGTACGACTACGTCGTCGTCGGCGCGGGCGCGGCGGGCTGCGTGCTCGCCGGCCGCCTGACGGAGAACCCCGCGATCCGCGTGCTGCTCCTCGAGTCGGGCAGCGAACGGCGCAGCCCGCTGCTCAACGTCCCCGCCGCCGAGACGGTGCTGATGGGAAACCCGAAGTACGACTGGTGCTTCGAGACCGACGCCGACCCGACCATCGAGGGCCGCAGCGTCAGCATCCCCCGGGGCCGCCTGCTCGGCGGTTCCAACCAGATCAACGGCATGATCTTCGTGCGCGGCCAGCGCCAGGACTACGACGACTGGGAGGCCCTGGGCAACCCGGGCTGGTCGTGGGCGGGCGTCCTGCCGCACTTCCGCAGCCTGGAGCGGGTCAGCGGCATCGACGGCGACAACCGGGGCCGCGACGGACGGATAGCCGTCGGACTGCCGCGCGACCGCGACGAGCTGACCGACGCCTTCCTGACCGCCGCCGTCAAGGCCGGCTACCCCGAGAACCCGGACTACAACTCCGGCGACCAGGAGGGCTTCGGCTACTACCAGGTCAACCACGAGGAGGGCCGCCGCTCGTCCGCCGCGGGCACCTACCTCAAGGCCGCCCGCGGCAGGCCCAACCTCACCCTGGTCACCGAGGCGCACGTCACCGGCCTGCGTTTCGACGGCAAGCGCTGCGTCGGCGTCGACTACCGGCGGGGCGAGGGCGAGCACCGGGCCGACGCGGCCCACGAGGTGATCGTCAGCGCCGGAACCGTACAGTCCCCGCAGCTGCTCGAACTCTCCGGCATCGGCTCGGCCGCCCACCTCGGCGACGTCGGCGTGCCCGTGGTGCACCACCTGCCCGGCGTCGGCGAGAACTTCCGCGACCACTTCGCCGCCCGGCTGCGCTGGCGGGTGAGCCGCCCGGTCACCTTCAACGAGCGTTCCCGCGGCCTCGGTCTGGCCCGCGAGATCGCGCGGTACGCCCGCGAACGGCGCGGCCTGCTCAGCCTGCCGATCGCACTCGGCCACGGCTTCGTCCGCTCCGACGACTCCCTGACCCGCCCCGACCTCCAGTACCACTTCGCGCCCGCCAGCTACGGCGGCGGCCGCAGCCGCCGCCTGGACACGGCTCCCGGCATGACCCTGGGCGTCTACCCGCTGCGCCCCGAGTCCAAGGGCTCCGTCCACATCCGCTCCCGGCAGCCGCTGACCGCGCCCTCGATCCGCACCCGGTTCCTCGAATCGGAGGCCGACCGCGCCACCCTGATCGCGGGCATGCGCATCGGCCGCCGCATCGTGGAGGAGCCGAGCCTGGACGCGTACCGGGCGTTCGAGCTGCTGCCCGGCAGCGACGTCCGCTCCGACGACGAACTGCTCGCCTACGCACGGCAGTACGGGGACACCTCCTACCACCCCGTGGGCACCTGCCGGATGGGCGACGACCCGCTGGCGGTCGTCGACGCGCGGCTGCGGGTGCACGGCGTCGAGGGCCTGCGCGTCATCGACGCCTCCGTCATGCCGGCCATGGTCTCGGGCAACACCAACGCCGCGAGCATGATGATCGGTGAGAAGGGCGCCTCCCTCGTCCTGGCCGACCACAAGGACAGGACCCGCGCGTAGGCCGTGTCCTGAAAGTCCCGCCCGTCCGGCGACGCCCGGCACGCACGCTCGCCGCGTTGCCGGGACCACCCCGGTGCACCCGGTACCGGGGCGGCCCTCCGCCCAGCGATCGCCCGCACCGGACGCCGACGGACCCGTCCTCCGGGTGGACGGAGCCACGCGCACCACACGACCTGGCCGCCGCCGCGGGGCCGTACGCCGGCCGCCCCCGCGGCGCCACCTCCAGCAGCAGTCGATTCCAGAACGGGAACTCCTATGCCTGACAACCCCACGGTGGACCGTTTCGACTACCCGTCCAACCTCGCCAGGGCCGGCTCGTACCGCACCCACCGCAGCGCCTTCTGGCCCCCCGCGGACGGCTACGCCCTGGGCTGCCTGGACCTCGCCGGAGCCACCCCCGACCTCGGCGACGGGTTCCGCACGGCCCTCGCGGACCTCCGCGTCGCCGTGGAAGCCGAGTGGCAGCGGGTCAAGGAGATCGGCATCCCCGCCCGCCGCCGCTTCAACGACCCGATGGCGATCGCCAAGGCGGTGCGCGCCGTCGCCCGGCACCTGCCGGGCGAGGCCGACCGGCGGGCCGCGGAGCTGCGCGCCAACGCCGTCCAGGACGGCTACGACGACGACATCCTGCGCGAACTCGCGTCGCTCCAGGAGCAGATCACTCTCGTCGCCGGCCAGGTCTCCACCTGGTACGGCAAGGAGGTCCGGGGTCTTCCCACCGCCTTCGCCTGCCGCGCCGACGAGGCGCGCCAGCAGCTGGTCACCGACGCCCTCGCCGGCCGCGACGAGGTGACCGCCTATCTCCGCGGCCTCCACGCCGACCTGCGCCTGGGCGACCTGCCGGCCTTCGGCGCCGCAGAACTGTTCTTCATGGCCGGAGAGGGCAACCTCCACCCCAAGCACATCGCCTACTTCCTCCCCGAGGACGAAGGCGTGAAGCACTCCCCGTTCAAGAAGACCTACTACTTCGCCAACTCCCACCGTGCCCTGCTCGACACGGTCTCCGCACCCCTGGCGCGGCGCTTCCTCGACGTCGGCGTGGAGTTCGACCCGGCGCACGAGCGCTTCGCCGCGATCCCCACCCTGGGCGTCCTCAGCCACGAGCTCGGCCACTTCGCGCACCGGCCCGCCACCGAGTACAAGGACCTCAACGCCGCCGACCGCTGGGCTTCGGTGGTCCTCCAGGAGGTCGCCGCCGACGTCTTCGGCATCCTCATCCTCGCCGACGTCTGGGCACCCCGACTGGGCATCGACCCGGCCGACTGCGTCGCGTACTACCTCGCCGAGTGCCTGCGCTACACCGACCGCGGGCTCGGCCACTTCCCCGACAGCGACGGCATGTTCCTCCAGCTGTCCTACTTCGTCCAGCTCGGCGCCCTCGACCTGACCGGTACCCCGCGCCTGACGGGAACGCCGCAGGTCGTCCTCGCCGGACTGCGCTCACTGGCCCGCGTCCTGGCCGACACGCTCCTGGCCACCGACGCCGACCGGGCCCTCCACCTGCACCGCGGCTACGGCCCGGCCACGGCCGCCCCGCTCGCCGCACTCGTCGAACGCCTCCGCCCGGAGCCCTTCCGGTCGGTCGAGTACACGCAGGAACACCTCCACTCCGCCGCGACTTCCGGCCGCTGAAAGCGAGACACGATGATCACCGAGGCGAACCAGGATCTGAGTCAGGTGCGCGACTACTACACGGCGCAGCGCTCCACCGGCGGCGAGGGCGAGAGCATCTACGCCATCTGGGAGAAGGGTGGCGCGTTCAACGACTCGGTCACCCCGTCCACGTACGTCCCCGAGTACCGCTCCCACATGTCCCTCAAGCTGCTCTCCCTGACCGACGAGGGGGCGTCCGTCTTCTCGCTCGGCTGCGGCAACGCCGCCGTCGAGGGCGTCGTCGCCGGACTCGGCCGCACCGTGCGGGGCATCGACTTCAACGAGGAGGCCGTCCGACTGGCATGCCAGAAGGGCGTCGACGCCTTCGCCGCCGACTACTACACCCTGCGGCCCTCCGACGTCGCGGGCGCCGACGTCATCTACGCGGACGGCTTTCTCGGCCACCTCTTCGACGCCGACCAGGAGATCGCGCCCGCCCTGGACAAGCTGACCTCCCTCGCCCCCAAGTCCGGCGCGTACCTGATCTTCTCCAACGACGCGCCGCAGGACCGGGAGGCGCACTTCGCCCCCCACCAGCGCGTCGCCGACTTCTGGTACCTGTCCAAGGACTACCTCGCCGAGCGCCTCGAAGAACGCGGCCACCACGTGGTGGAGAGCTACTACTTCCCCTACCTGCGCCCGGTCAGCGGCATGCGCAACCGCACCATCTGCATCGCGCGCGTCTCGTAGCGGGAGGAAGCCGTGCCCATCTCCGACAGCTTCGCCGCGCGCCTGAATCCCCTCCTGGGCGACCTGGTGGCCACCTACGGAACGCCCTTCCACATCTACGACGCCGCGGGCATCGTCGACACCTACCGCGCCATGACGGACGCCTTCGCCGACGAGCCCTACCGGCAGTACTTCGCCGTCAAGGCCCTGCCCAACCCGCACGTCCTGGCCCTCCTCCTCGCCGAGGGAAGCGGCCTGGACTGCGCCTCCCCGGTGGAGCTGGAACTCGCGGGCAGCCTCGGCGCCGGGCCCGGCGACACCGTGTTCACCTCCAACAACACCGCCCGCCACGAATTCGAACTCGCCCGCAAGACCGGATCGTTGGTCACCCTGGACGACTTCACCGCCCTGGACCGCTGCGACCCGCTGCCCGACACGGTCGCCTTCCGCGTCTCCCCCCACGGACTCTCGGCCGGCTCCCGACTGATGGGCGACGCGCAGGCCACCAAGTTCGGCGTGCCCGTCGGCCAACTGGCCGACGCCTACCGCGAGGCGAAGGCACGCGGCGCCCGCCGGTTCGGCATCCACGGCATGACCTGCGCCAACGAACTCGACGTCGACCGCGCGGCGCGCGCCGCCACCGACGTCATCGAACTCGGCGCGCGCATCGCCGAGGACACCGGCATCCAGCTCGACTACGTCAACGTGGGCGGCGGCCTCGGCATCCCCTACCGCCCCGAGGACCGGCCCTTCGACTTCCGCCGCTACGCCGAGGCCATCCTCGCCGCCCGCCGCGCCGCCTTCCCCCGATCCGCGCCCCGCGTCCTCATGGAGTGCGGCCGCTACGTCACCGGACCGCACGGCGTCCTGGTGACCACCGTCATCAACCGGTGCGGCAAGGGCCGCGAGGTCGTCGGCGTGGACGCCTCGATGTCCGCGCTGATGCGGCCCGGCTTCTACGGCGCCTACCACCACATCACCCTGCCCTTCGCGCAGGGCCGCGCCGAAGCGCCGTACGACGTCGTCGGCTCGCTCTGCGAGAACATGGACAAGTTCGCGATCGACCGGCCCCTGGCCGATCCGCGCGAGGGCGACGTCCTCCTGGTGCACGACACCGGCGCACACGGCCACGCCATGGGCTTCACCTACAACGGCCGCCTGCGCCCCGCCGAACTGCTGCTCACCCGCGACGGCGACGTCGTCGAGATCCGCCGTGCCGAGACCTACGACGACTACGTCAGCACCGTCCCCGGCAGCCCCGGGTCCGTCCTCCCCGCCGCACCGCACGCACGACAGGAGCGCCCCGCATGTACTCCCGACCGCTGATCGAGGACGCCTGGGAGCGCCGCGCCGCGCTGACCGAGGCCGAGCGCGCCGAGCTCGCCCCGCACGTCGAGGCCGGACTCGACGCCCTGGACCGCGGCGAACTGCGCGCCGCGAACCCCACCGACGGCGGCTGGGCCGCCGACCCCTTCGTGAAGAAGCTGATCCTGCTCTCCTTCCCGCTCGGCACGAACACCCTGGCCGAGGCCGGTCCCGGCAGCCCCAGGAGCTACGACAAGATCCCGCTGAAGTTCGAGCACTGGCAGGAGCCGGAGTTCGAGAAGGCGGGCATACGCGTGGTGCCGGGCGCGATCGTCCGGCGCGGCGCCCACATCGCCCCGGGCGCCGTCCTCATGCCCTCCTTCGTCAACATCGGCGCCTACATCGGCGCCGGCACGATGATCGACACCTGGGCGACCGTCGGCTCCTGCGCCCAGGTGGGGGAGCGCTGCCACATCTCCGGCGGCGCGGGCCTCGGCGGCGTCCTCGAACCGATCGGCGACAGCCCCGTCGTCATCGAGGACGACGTCTTCGTCGGCGCCCGGAGCGAGATCGCCGAAGGAGTACGGGTACGGCGCGGCGCCGTCATCGGCATGGGCGTCTACCTCGGCGCCTCCACCCCGATCGTGGACCGCGCGACCGGCGAGGTGACGCGCGGCGAGGTCCCCGAGAACGCCGTCGTCGTCCCCGGCACCCGGACCGACCCCGTCAACCCCGGCCTGGCCACGTACGCCGCGGTCATCATGAAGTACGCCGACGAGCGCACCCGCGGCAAGACGGCCCTGAACGACCTGGTGCGGGACTGACCCATGAGCACACTCGCCAGCGCCTTCGCCCGGCTGCGCGCACTGAACGACGGCGTCCCCGCCCCGAACGGCCTCGCCCCCGTCCAGCTCCACCTGGGCGAGTCCAGGCTCGGCACGGGCGGCGTCGACGGAACGCTGCTCGCGGACCCCGACGGCTGGACCCGCTACCCGCCGCTCGGCGGCACACCCGCCCTGCGCACGGCGTACACCGGGTGGCTGCGCCGCCGCTTCGGGGCGGGCCCGCTCCTGGACGCCCGCGCCCTCGCGGTGGAGCCCACCCCGGGCACCAAGCAGGCGCTGGCCACGGCACTGGCACTGGCGGTGGAGCGCGTACGGGGCGCGGCCGGCGGGGCGGTGGTCGTCATGCCCAACCCGTTCTACCCGACCTACCACGCCGCCACCGTGGCCGTGGGCGCCCGGCCGGTGTTCTACGACCCCCGGGGCGGTCCCGCGGCACTGGAGGAGGCCGTCGCGACGGCGGGTGGCGCGGTCGCCTCGGTCATCGTCTGCGACCCGGGCAACCCCCGCGGCGAACTCCTCCCCACCGAGTTCCTGGGCGCGGCCACCCGCGCCGCCGTCACGTCCGGCGCGCTGCTCCTCGTCGACGAGTGCTACACCGACCTGTGGCTCGCCCGCCCGCCGGCCGGATACCTGGCGCTGGTGCGGCGCGGTGCCGTCCGGCCGGAACGGTTCCTGGTGCTGCACACCCTGTCCAAGCGGTCCGGCGCGCCCGGGTTGCGCAGCGGCTTCGCCGCCGGGGACGCCCGGACCGTCGCCGACTACGCCCGCCACAACCAGGCGTGCGGTGTCCCGACCCCGCTGCCCGTGTGCGCCGCCGCCGCACGGCTGTGGGACGACGACGCCCACGTGGAGAGCGCCCGCGCGGAGCTGGCCGCCAACTGGGCGCTCGCCGACCGCGTCCTGGCCGGCGTCCCCGGCTACCGGCGGGCCGAGGCCGGGTTCTTCCTCTGGCTGCCGGTCGGCGACGACGAGGCCGCCGCCCGCACCCTCTGGCGCGACCAGGCGCTGACCGTCATGCCCGGCCGCTACCTGGCGGCCGGCGGACCCGACGGCACCAACCCCGGCGCCGGCCACCTGCGCGTCGCCCTCGTCCACGACGAGCCGCTGATGCGCGAGGCCCTGCACCGCCTGCGCGCGGGACTGACCCGGACATCACCCCTTCTCTGCGAGGACCTCTCCGCATGACGCCGACCCGACCCGACGACAAGCCGCTCCTGCTGGTCATCACCAGCGGCCTGCGGAGGTACCGCGAGTACCTCCTGGCCTCCATCGCGGGCCGTTACCGCGTCCACCTCATCGACGCGGTCGCCCCCACCTGGGAACTGCCGTACCTGTCCGGCCACACGGTCGTCCCCGACACCGGAGCCGGACCGGTCCTGGTGGCCGCCCGCGAGGTCGCGGCCGGGCAGCCGGTCGCCGGGGTCATGAGCTGGCACGAGGAGCACATCGTGCAGGCGGCCCTGGTCGCCGAGGCGCTCGGCCTGCCCGGCACGGCGCCGGACGCCGTGCGGCGCTGCCGCGACAAGTACGCCACCCGCACCGCACTCGCCCGAGCAGGCCTGCCCCAGCCGGAGTTCGCGCTGGCCGGCAGCCTCGACGAGGCGCTCGCCGCCGCCGGCAAGCTCGGCTGGCCCGTGGTCATCAAGCCGCGCGCCGCCGGGGGCAGCCAGGGCGTCGTCCTGGTCCGCGACGCGGACGAGCTGGCCGACCAGTTCGACGCCACCCGCGAGGTCCACGTCCCCCACAACCCCGACTTCGCCGAACTGGTCCTCGTCGAGGAGTACCTCGACGCCCCCGAGGTCAGCGTCGACGCCGTCGTCCACCAGGGCCGCGTCACCCCCGTCTTCGTGGGCCGCAAGGAGGTCGGCTTCCCGCCGTACTTCGAGGAGACCGGCCACCGCGTCAGCGCCGACGACCCCCTGCTCACCGACCCGGCACTGCTGGACGCTCTCAGCGGCATCCACGAGGCACTCGGCTTCACCGACGGCTGGACCCACACCGAACTCCGGCTCACCGCCCGCGGCCCGAAGCTGATCGAGGTCAACGGGCGGGTCGGCGGCGACCTCATCCCCTACCTCGGCCTGCGCGCCACCGGCATCGACCCCGGACTCGCCGCCGCCGACATCGCCTGCGGCGCCACCCCCGACACCACGGCCGGCAAGGCGGCGCACGCCGCGATCCGCTTCTTCTACCCGCCCGCCGACGACACCACCATCGGCTCACTGGACTTCGACCGCACCGGACTGCCCGCCGCCCTGGACCTGTTGGAGCCGCTCGTCGGCCCGGGCGACGTCGTCTCCCCGCCCCGCAAGGGACTCATCGACGGCCGTATCGCCCTCGCCTCGGCCGTCGCCGACACCGCCGAGGAGTGCGTCGCCGCCCTCGACCGGGCCGAGCGGGCGCTCCGCCTGACCGTGGAAGGTGCGTGAGATGCGCGTCCTCGTCATGCACCGGGTGCCCGACGCGTTCGTACGGTACGCGCGCAACCTCGACCACACCCGTCACCAGGTCACCTACGTCAGTGTCCCCGAGCGCGCCGCCACCCTCCCCGCCGGCGTCCCGGCCCGCCGCATCGAACGCCCCGGCACCGGCGACACCGCGGCCGAGGTGATCGAGGCCGTCCGCGACCTCCCCCGCCCCGACCTCGTCGTCGCCCTGTCCGAGTACGACCTGCTGCCCGCCGCCCGGGTCCGCGAGGCCCTGGACGTCCCCGGCCCGCGCGTCGCCGACGTCCTGCCCACCCGTGACAAGGTCGTCATGAAGACGGCCGTCGCCGCCGCGGGCCTGCGCACCCCGCGCTACGCCCCGCTGTCCCAGGCCCTCGCCCACGGGGTCGAGTGGACCGGCCGCACCGTCCTCAAGCCCCTCGCGGGCGCCTCCAGCGAGGGCATCACCACGTATCCGACGCCGGACGCCGCCCTCGCCGCCGTGCGCGAGGGCTCGCCACGCGTGGACGTCGACGACTTCGAGATCGAGGAGTTCGTCGAGGGCCCCATCGTGCACATCGACGGAGCCGTCGCCGCGGGCCGCCCGCTGGCCGTCGTCGCGAGCCGGTACCTCGGCACCTGCCTCGGCTACGCCCAGGGCGAGCCCCTGGGGTCCGTACAGATCGACACGCCACCCGCGACGGTCGACTTCACGCTCGCCTGCCTGCGCGCGGTCGGCATCACCGACGGGCCCTTCCACCTGGAAGTCATCGAGACCCCGCGGGGCCCGGTGTTCCTGGAAGTCGGCGCGCGCGTCGGGGGAGCGGACGTGGCCGACAGCTTCGAGCTGGCCACCGGAGTCCACCTGGCCTCCGTCCAGCTCCGGCTCCTGACGGGCGAGCCGGCCCACGTGCCCGGGCCCCCGGCCGACGCCCCCGACGCCCGCTACGGCTGGTTCGTCGTCCCCGGCCACACCCTCGGCTCCACCCACTGCCGGATCGACGGCGAGAAGACCTTCCGCGACGACCCCGTCGTCCACCGCTGGGTGCAGCGCGCCCCGCACGAACCCGTCACGGCGGCCCTCACCTACGCGGACGCCGACATCCCCCTCGCGGGCGTCGTCGGCCCCGCGCCCACACCCGTACTGGAAGACTTCCTCACCGGCCTCTTCGCCTCGGTGACGGTGGAACCCGCGGAGGACCCGCGATGACCGTCGAGCCCCGCCTCGTCGTGGCCGCGCGCACGGCCGACGGCACCTCCGTGGTCGCCGCCGACGCGCCCGTTCCCGGCGTCACCGTCGGTGCCTGGCCCGGCTCCCGCTTCCACCTCGCCTGGGGCACCCCGGACGGCGGCGCCCGGGTCGGCGACGGCCTGCCCGAGCCCGTGAACCTGCCCTTCTTCGCGGGCGTCGGCGGCACCCGTCTGCTGTTCGCCCGCTACGAGCCGGACGGGTCGGTCCCCGCCCCGGCCGGCGACCCGGACGCGCTCGCCGCCGAGGTCCAGGAGCGGCTGCCGGGCCTGTGGGAGGTCTTCGAACCCGGCGGCACCGGGATGCACGCCACCGACACGCTCGACTACGGCATCTGCCTGGAGGGCGAACTCCACCTCGAACTCGACGACGGCGAGGAGGTCCTGATCACTCCGGGCACCTGCGTCGTCCAGCACGGCACCCGCCACACGTGGCACAACCGGGGGACCGTCGCGGCCCTCATGTGCTTCGTCGGCATCGGCGCCGCACGCGACCGCTGACCGGAGAAGACCCATGGATCCCAACGCCGCAGTCCGGTCGTGGCTGCCCGCCGGAGGCAGCGCCCGCCGCCTCGTCGCGGCGTCGCTCGTCGACTCCCTCGGAACCGGCCTCTTCCTCGCGGGCTCGGCCCTGTTCTTCACCCGCGCCCTCGGCCTGTCCGCCGTCCAGGTCGGCATCGGCCTGTCCCTGACCGGCCTGGCCGGGTTCCTCGGCATGGTCCCCACCGGCAAGCTCGCCGACCGCATCGGCGGCAGGAACGCGATCGTCGGCCTCTACCTGTGGCGCGGCGCCTGCTTCTGCGCCTATCCCTTCGCCCACGAACCCGAGGTCTTCTACGTCGTCGCCTTCCTCATCGGCATCGCCGAGTGGGGCGGCGGACCGATCGTGCAGGGCATCGTCGGCGCCGTCGAGACCGACGCCAACCGGGTCCGCACCATGGCCGTGATCGCCTCCGTGCGCAACGTGGGCTTCAGCGCGGGCGCCGTCCTCGCCTCCCTCGTCCTGGCGATGAACAGCGTCCCCGCGTTCTCCGCGCTCGTACTCGTCGACGCCCTGACCTTCTTCGCCGCCGCGACCGTCCTGTCCCGCCTGCCCGCGAACGCCAACGTCCGCTCCCCGCGCACCGGGGGGAGCGGAGCGCCTCCGACCCGCGTACGCGACCCGCGCTTCCTGGCCCTGGCGTTCCTCAACGGGGTGCTGTTCCTGCACTCGGTGCTGCTCGCCGCCGCGCTTCCGCTGTGGATCGCGACCCGCACGCAGGCGCCCACCTGGGTCCTGGGCGGCCTGGTCGTCCTCAACACCGCCCTGGTCATCCTGCTCCAGGTCCGCCTCAGCGGCGGCGCGGACGGCCTGCGCAACGCCGCCCGGCGCCAGCGCTGGTCGGGCTGGTGCCTGGCGGCGTGCTGCCTGCTGACGGCCCTGACCGCCGAGGTCGGCCCGGTCGCGGCGACCGCGCTGATCGCCCTCGCCACGGTGACGCTCACGCTCGGCGAGATCTGGCAGTCGGTCGGCGCCTGGCGCCTGTCGTACGCGCTCTCCCCGCCGCAGTCGCGCGCCTACCACCTGTCGGTCTACGAACTCGGCACCAGCGCCGCCTCGGCCGTCGGCCCTGCGCTGATCACCTGGGCGATCGCAGGGCAGGGGCTGGGCGGCTGGGTGGCCCTGGCGGCGGGCTTCGCGGCGGCCGGGTCGGCGGTGGTCGTCATCGCGGCGGCCGCCCGGCGCGGGCTGCCGGCCGACGAGCCGTACGAGCCGCACGAGCACGTCCGCGAGCCGGACGAATCAACACAGGAGAGGTGATCCATGCACGGGCAGAGACTGCTGCTGGTCGGAGTGGGAATGACCGGACGGCCCTACATCACCGCCGCCCGGCGGCTCGGCGTACGGGTCCACGCGGTCGAGACCGCGCCCCGCGCCGAGGCGCTCGCCGGACTCGCCGACGAGGTCACGGTCTGCCGGGGCGCCTCGGACGAGCTGTGGTACGAGGCCGCCAGCGAGGCGGTACGGCACACGCGCCCCGACGGGGTCGTCGCCTTCAGCGAACCCCACGTCCTGGCCGCAGCACTCGTGCAGAACGAACTCGGCCTGCCCGGACCGTCGTTGCGGGCCTCTGTGCTCTCCCGCAACAAGGCCCTCCAGCGGGGCCGCTTCGCGGCCGCGGGCATCGGCCAGCCCGAGTTCCTGGTCACCGAACAGCTCGGCGACAGCCGCGACTGGGCCGCCGGACGCTTCCCGGTGGTCGTCAAGCCGCTGTCCTCGGCGGGCAGCGCGGGCGTCGAACTCGTCGGTGACCGCCGCGCGTTCGAGGACGTGGTGGCCCGCAGGGACGCCGAGGGGCGCCTCCTCGTGGAGCGCGCCGCGGCCGGCCCCGAGTACAGCTGGGAGGCGCTGGTCCGCCACGGAAAGGTCTGGTTCGCCAACCTGACCGCCAAGGAGACCACCGGCCCGCCGTACTTCGTCGAGGTCGCCCACCGGGTGGCCACCGAGGTCGACGCCGCCACCCGTGCGACGGTCACCGACCTGGGTACCGCCGTCCTCGACGCCCTCGGCATGGACACCGGCATCGTCCACCTGGAGTTCCGCCTCACCGCCCGGGGCCCGGCGGTCATGGAGGTCGCGGTACGCACACCCGGCGACCACCTGATGGACCTGCTCGGCGACGCCTACGGCATCGACTGGTACGAGATGGTCGTACGCCTGGCCCTCGACGCCGACCTGCCCGCACCGCCCGCCGCTCCCCTGCGGCGCACCGCCGGCTACCTTCCGGCGGCCCGCCCCGGCACGGTCACCGCGATCCGCGGCCTCGACGAGGTCCTGGCCCACCCGCACGTCGTGACGGCGCAGGTGACGGCCGCCCCGGGCGACACGGTCGCCCCGGCCCGCTCCTCGGTCGAACGCGTCGGTCACGTCCTGCTCTCGGCACCGGACCCGGGCGCGCTCGAAGTCGCCCTGGACGACGTGCGTACGACGCTGCGCGTGGTGACCCGCCCGGGAGGACGCCCCGATGACGGGACTCCGTGACCCCAGGGTCCGCGCAGCCGTCGAACTCGACCTCGCCCACGCCCGCGAGTACGCGGGACTGCACGCGTACGACGGCACGCTCCAGGACCTGTCACCGGCCGGCGTCGCGGCGGCCCTCTCCCGCCTGGGAGCGGGCCCCGCGCCCGCCGACGCGTTCGACGCCGAGGTGCTGGAGGTCCACGAGGACGGACTGCGCGCCCGCTTCGCCGAGGCGGAACTGCACCGGCGCGACCCGCTGCTGCACCTGGCCGCCATGGACCTGGCCTGCTACGACCGCGCGTACGCACCCGCCGAGGACCGCCGGCGCGCCCGACTGGAGCACCTGGCGGCCTGGCCGGACGCCGTGGACAACGCCGTGAAGGCCCTGGACCGGGTGCCGGCCCCCGTCGCACGCGCGGCCCTCCCCTCCCTGCGCGGCCTCGCCCACGACGCCACCGGCGACGAGAAGGCCCTGGCCGCCGCGCGGTGCCTGGTCGCGCACGTCGAGCGGGCGGCGGACACCGGCCCCGCGTCGGCGGCCCTGGGCGAGGCGGCGTTCCTGCGCCTGCTGGGCGCGGGGGAGGGGATGACGTACGGCACCGCCGCGCTGACGGACGCCGCGCACCGCGAACGGACGCGGCTGTGGGCCCTGTTGGAGCAGGCGGTGGAACGCCTCGCCCCGGGCGCACGCGTACGCCAGGTCGTCCCGGCCCTGATGAAGGATCATCCCACCACCGCGGAAGGCGTGTTCGCCCAGGCGCGCGCCCTGCTGTCCGAGGTGACGTCCTTCGCGGTGGCCCGCGACCTGATCGCGGATCCGGGCGGCGAGTGCCGGGTGGGCCCCGCTCCGGCCTCCCGCGCCTACGCACAGGCCATGATGTCGTGGTCCGCGCCCTACGAGCAGGACGCCCCCAGCTGGTACTACGTGGTCCCCCCGGACCCGGCGTGGCCGCCGCACGAGGCCGAGGAGTGGCTCTCGGTCTTCAGCCGCACCTCCCTGCCCGCCATCACCGTCCACGAGGTCACCCCGGGCCACTACGCCCACGGCCGAGCCCTGCGTGCCCTGACCAGCGACGTGCGCAGGTCCCTGGAGTCCCCGGCGTTCGTCGAGGGCTGGGCCCACTACGCCGAGGAGCTGTACGCGGAGGAGGGCTTCCGCGCCCACGACCCCCGCTACGTCATCGGCATGACCCTGGAGGCGCTGCTCCGCGTGACGCGCCTGGCCTGCTCCATCGGCCTGCACACGGGCGCCATGACCATCGACGAGGCCGCGGCGCGCTTCGAGGCGGACGCGTTCCTGCGCGGACGCTCGGCCCGCGCCGAGGCCCTGCGCGGCGCCGTCGAGCCCACGTACGGCCGCTACACCCTGGGCAAGACGGAGATCCTGCGGGTCCGTGACCTGGCCCGCGACCACTGGGCAGGCGACTACACGCACCGCCGCTTCCACGACGCGCTGCTGTCGCTCGGCATGCCCCCGGTCGGCCTGCTGGAGAGGGCCGTCCTGGGCGACCTGGCCGCTGCCGCGCCACGCGCCGTCTGACGCTTCCGCACAGGGGCCAAAAGCTGTCGCCTGGAGGGGACTTGGCGGTGTGCGGGGTGGCGGGCCGAGGCCGGTGCTTCCGTGCCGGTGCGCGTCCTCGGTGCTTCCCTCCACCCGCGGGAAGTCCCGCGCACCGACCCGGTCCGATCCGACGGAAGACGCTTTCGCGGAAGCGGATCGTGCTCCGGCGCGGGCGGCCGGGGGGACTGCGGCTCTCACGGGGCCCGACCGGAGAGCCGCCCCCGCCCCGCGCACGCCTGTTCGGTACTGAGGGAGGCGGATCCCGCTCCGGGCCGGTCGCGACCGGTCAATCGGGCGCTGACCTGGGGCTATTGCCGGCCCGAGGTGACTCGTCGGCCGTCGGCAGCCGTCTGACCTGCATAAACCCAGAAAGGAGGGCTATAACAGCCTGATCACGTGATGGCATCGGGACGCCCCGCGCGTCCTTTCCGCCCGCGCGGGCGTGCCATCATCGAGCATCGATCGATACAGGAAGTCCGAGTTGGGAGGGCGCGTGGCGATGGAGGCCGGCCCTCGTGACACGGAGCAGGAGGCGGCGGAGCGACGGCTCGCCGCCGAGCGGCTCAACTCCGACCTGCCCGACGAGAGCGTCGTGACGCCCGAGGTCGAGGTCGAGCTCAGGCCGGCCCGCCGACTGCGGATCTGGCAGCTCGCCCCGATCGTGATCCTCGCCGCGATCGGCTCGCTGATGTTCGCGTTCCCGCTCGCCTTCGAGTTCGGCGACGGCGGGGCCGTCGTCGCCATGCTCGGCCTCCTGATCAGCGGCTGCGCCGCCGGCTGGGGCATGATGGCCGCCCGCCGGGTCGGCCACACCTGGCCCGGCCTGCCCGTCAGGGGCTCCGGCACCCGCCCCGACTGGCGGGTGATCGCGCTCTACGGGGTGCTCGTCCTCGCCCTCGTCGGCCTGGCCGTCTGGCGCGTGGCCCGCCTGCGCTGATCGCGCATACCCCGGCGCCCGTACAGTTGCAGTGTGAGCACCGAGCAGATCACCTTCTTCAAGGGTCACGGCACCGAGAACGACTTCGTGATCATTCCGGACCCGGACAACCTCCTCGACCTGCCCCCGGCCGCCGTCGCGCGGCTCTGCGACCGCAGGGCCGGCATCGGCGGGGACGGGCTGCTGCACGTCGTGCGGTCCGCCGCCCACCCCGAGGCCCGCGCCATGGCGGACGAGGCCGAGTGGTTCATGGACTACCGCAACGGCGACGGTTCGATCGCCGAGATGTGCGGCAACGGCGTGCGCGTCTTCGCCCGCCACCTCCAGCGCGCCGGGCTGGCCGAGACGGGGGACCTCCCGATCGCGACCCGCGGGGGGGTCAAGCGGGTGCACCTCGCCAAGAACGGCGACATCACCGTCGCCATGGGAGTGGCCGAGCTGGCCGCCGAGGGCGTCACCGTCACTGTGGACGGCCGGAGCTGGGAAGCACGGAACGTCAACATGGGCAACCCGCACGCCGTCGCCTTCGTGGATGACCTGGCGCACGCCGGGAACCTCTTCGCCGAGCCCGCGTACGGCCCCGCGGCGGTCTACCCCGAGGGCGTCAACATCGAGTTCGTCGTCCGCCGGGGCACCCGGCACGTCGCGATGCGGGTGCACGAGCGCGGATCCGGCGAAACCCGCTCCTGCGGCACCGGTGCCTGCGCCGTCGCCGTCGCCTCGGCCCGCCGGGACGGCATCGACCCCGCGGTGACCGGGACGCCCGTCACGTACACCGTGGACCTGCCCGGCGGCACGCTGGTGATCACGGAACACCCGCACGGCGCCATCGAGATGACCGGCCCCGCCGTCATCGTCGCCGAAGGGGTCCTCGACGCGGAGTGGCTCGAATCGCCGCTCGGACGATAACCCGACAACGTTTCGCTCGAACGGGTGATCCGCTTCACGCTGCGCGAGAGGCGGACTGCCGTACGTGGTGGGGTCGGTAGCATCAAGCACCGGCCCGGGGACAACAAGGTCTGCCTCTCATCGCCGGTCGACGTCGCCGGAGGTGCCCATGAGTGCAGAGGCCGCCAGCCCAGGTGTCCCCGTCCGCAAACGCTCCCGCCCCCGGATCGATCTGCGCAGACTCGGCCGGGTGGCGCTTCTCGGCCCGGTCTCCCGGGGAAGGCTGCCGGACGCGATCGGCCACGTGGCGGAGGCGCACCGGGCGCATCACCCGGACGCCGACCTCTCCGTCCTGAGCCGCGCCTACGTCCTCGCCGAGTCCTCCCACCGCGGCCAGATGCGCAAGAGCGGCGAGCCCTACATCACTCACCCGCTCGCCGTGACCCTGATCCTCGCCGAACTCGGCGCCGAGACAACGACTCTGACGGCCTCTCTGCTCCACGACACGGTCGAGGACACCGAGGTGACACTGGATCAGGTGCGCGAGGAGTTCGGCGAGGAGGTCAGTTATCTCGTCGACGGCGTAACGAAGCTGGAGAAGGTCGACTACGGCGACGCAGCCGAACCCGAGACCTTCCGCAAGATGCTCGTCGCCACCGGCAACGACGTCCGGGTCATGTCGATCAAACTCGCCGACCGCCTCCACAACATGCGCACCCTCGGCGTGATGCGGCCGGAGAAACAGGCGAGGATCGCCAAGGTCACCCGCGACGTCCTCATCCCGCTCGCCGAACGCCTGGGTGTGCAGGCGCTGAAGACCGAACTCGAAGACCTCGTCTTCGCCATCCTCCACCCCGAGGAACACGCGCACACCCAGACGCTGATCGCCGAGTCGGAGAGCGGGCAGAACCCCCTCGCCACCATCGCGCAGAACGTCCGCAGCACCCTGCGCGAGGCAGGCATCGCCGCCGAAGTCCTCATCAGGCCACGCCACTTCGTCTCCGTGCACCGGGTCCGGATGAAACGCGGGGAGCTGCGCGGCACCGACTTCGGCAGGCTGCTGGTCCTGGTCGGCGAGGACGCGGACTGCTACGCGGTCCTCGGCGAACTCCACACCTGCTTCACCCCGGTGATCTCCGAGTTCAAGGACTTCGTCGCCGCCCCCAAGTTCAACCTGTACCAGTCGCTGCACACCGCGGTCGTCGGCCCGGGCGGCGCGGTCGCCGAAGTCCTCATCCGCACGCACCGGATGCACAAGGTCGCCGAGGCGGGCGTGGTCGCCCTCGGCAATCCGTACACCCCCGACGCCACCGTCCCCGCCGGGGAGAATCCGGCCGGCGGCGATCCGGCCGGCGGTGAACAGGGCGACGGCGAACGCGCCGATCCCACCCGGCCCGGATGGCTCTCCCGGCTGCTCGACTGGCAGGAGTCCGCGCCCGACCCGGACACCTTCTGGAGCACGCTCCGCGCCGACCTCGCCGAGGACCGCGAGATCACCGTCTTCCGCACCGACGGCCGCACCCTCGTGCTCCCGGCCGGCGCCAGCTGCGTGGACGCCGCCTACGCGCAGTACGGCGACGGGGCGCACCGCTGTATCGGCGCCCGGGTCAACGGCCGCCTCGCGACGCTGGCCACCGCCCTGGGGGACGGCGACACCGTGCAGCTGCTGCTCGCCCGGGACACCGCCTCCGGCCCCTCCCGCGAATGGCTCGACCACGCCCGTACCCCCGCCGCGCGCATCGCGATCGCCGGCTGGTTCGACGCCCACCCGGAGGACGCCGCCTCGCAGGACGCCGAGGACGCGCGGTACGCCCCGTGCACCGACGGCCCGTACACCGACCGCCCGGCCGGTGCGGAGCCCGGCGGCGACGGGGGTGCCGACGGGCTGGACTGGCCCCCGGCGCACCCCCGGGAGGTCCCGGCGGTCCAGGGCGCGGGCGACGGGGCCCCCGAATGCCTGGTCACCCTGGTCGCCGAGTCCTTCGGGCGCCCCCGGCTCCTCGCCGACCTCACCGAGGCGATCGCGACCGCCGACGCGGCCATCGTCTCCGCCACCGTCGAGCCGCCCAGTGAGCAACGGGTGCGCCACACCTACACGTTGCACCTCACCGACGCGGACGGGCTGCCCGCCCTGGTGCGGGCCATGCGGGACGTCGCCGGGGTCTACGACGTCAGCCGCGCCTGACGGTCCGCCGCACGGAGGCCGGGCAGGCAGGGGCCGGGCGGTCCCCGCCGCCGGGCGGTCCCGGCGGCCACCCCGTTCGGGTGGCCCGGCCGCGCGCGTCCCCCGGCGGGGTGGAGGCCGCTGATAGCGGTGATCCATGCCGCCCACCTCCCGCCGCCTGCGCACCGTCCTGCTGGCCGCCGCGTCGGCCGGCCTGATCGCCGCCGCTCCGCCCGCCCCGCCCGGACACGGCCCCCTCGGAATCGGGGACCGGCTCTTCCCGACGCTCGGCAACCCCGGGTACGACGTCCTCGCGTACGACATCGCCCTCGACTACGACGGCCGCAACTCCGACCCGCTGGAAGCGGTCACCGCCATCAGGGCACGCACCACCGAGCCGCTCGACCGGATCAACCTCGACTTCGCCCGGGGCGAGGTCCACTCCGTCGCGGTCAACGGGCTGACCGCCCGGTTCACCACGGAGGACGAGGACCTCGTCGTCACCCCGGTAGCACCGCTGCCGGCCGGGGTGCCGGTGCGCATCACCGTCCGGCACACCAGCGACCCCGACCAGGGCAAGGACAGCGGCGGCTGGGTCCGCACCGCGGACGGCCTCGCCCTCGCCGGACAGGCCGACGCCGCGCACCGGGTCTTCCCCTGCAACGACCACCCGGCCGACAAGGCGTACTTCACCTTCCGGATCACCACCCCCGAGCGGCTCACGGCCGTCGCCAACGGACTGCCGGCCGGGGAACGCCACCGGGGCACCACGGTGACCAGGACGTTCCGCACGGAGCACCCGATGGCCACCGAGCTCGCCCAGGTCTCCCTCGGCACCTCCGAGGTCCTGCACCGCGACGGCCCCGGCGGCCTGCCGCTGCGCGACGTCGTCCCGGCGGCCGACACGGCGGTCCTGGAACCCTGGCTGAACAGGACCCCCGGCCAGATGGAGTGGATGGAGCGGCAGGTCGGCCCGTACCCCTTCGAGACGTACGGGCTGCTGGTGGCCGATTCGGTCACCGGCTTCGAGCTGGAGACCCAGACCCTGTCGCTCTTCGAACGCCGGCTCTTCACCGGCACCACGCACCCCGAGTGGTACGTCGACTCGGTCATGGTCCACGAGCTGGCGCACCAGTGGTTCGGCGACAGCGTCTCCCCGGCGTCCTGGTCCGACCTCTGGCTCAACGAGGGGCACGCGAGCTGGTACGAGGCCCGTTACGCGGCGGAGCGGGGCGGCCCGTCGCTGGAGCGGCGCATGCGGAACGCGTACACCCAGTCCGACGCCTGGCGCGCGGCCGGCGGGCCCCCGGCCCGGCCCGCCCTGCCGGCGGCCGGGCACAAGCTCGACCTGTTCCGGCCGGTGGTCTACGACGGCAGCGCCCTCGTCCTCTACGCGCTGCGCCAGGAGATCGGTGCCGAGGCCTTCGACCGGCTGGAGCGCGCGTGGGTGCGCGGGCACCGCGACGAGTCCGCCACCACGGCCGACTTCGTGCGGCTCGCCTCGCGCGCGGCCGGACGCGATCTCTCCGGGTTCCTGGACGGCTGGCTGTACGGAGCGAAGACCCCCGCGATGCCCGGCCACCCGGACTGGCACGGCGCCACCGGGAAGCCGGCCCCGAAGTCGGCCCCGAAGCCCGCACCGAAGCCCTCACCGACGACGGCAGCGCAGACCGGCCGGCCGACGGGCCCGGACCCTGGCGCCGCGGGGAAACCCGCATGACGGCCCGGGCGGGCACATGCCACTATCAGGGGTCGGCAACGCGGCCCGGACCGGTGAATTCCCTCGGGAATCATCCGGGGGCGTGACGCGTTGTGACTGTCACCACGAGAAATCTTCGACGTAAGGATCCAATGACCTCCTCTTCTTCCCTTCCCCAGGACGCGCAGGACGCGCAGAGCGCCACGGAGTCCGCCTCCGCACGTGCCACCGAGAGCCTTCGGGCCGACGCCCTGATGGAAGAGGACGTCGCCTGGAGCCACGAGATCGACGGAGAGCGGGACGGCGACCAGTTCGACCGCTCCGAGCGTGCCGCGCTGCGACGCGTGGCCGGCCTCTCCACCGAGCTCGAGGACGTCACCGAGGTCGAGTACCGGCAGCTCCGTCTGGAGCGCGTGGTGCTCGTCGGTGTGTGGACCTCCGGGACCGTGCACGACGCGGAGATCTCCCTCGCGGAGCTGGCCGCCCTCGCCGAGACCGCGGGCGCCCAGGTGCTGGACGCCGTCTACCAGCGCCGCGACAAGCCGGATCCGGCCACCTACATCGGCTCCGGCAAGGCACTGGAACTGCGCGACATCGTGCTCGAATCCGGTGCCGACACCGTCGTCTGCGACGGTGAGCTCAGCCCCGGGCAGCTCATCCACCTCGAAGACGTCGTCAAGGTCAAGGTGGTCGACCGGACCGCGCTGATCCTCGACATCTTCGCCCAGCACGCCAAGTCCCGTGAGGGCAAGGCGCAGGTCTCCCTGGCGCAGATGCAGTACATGCTGCCGCGCCTGCGAGGCTGGGGTCAGTCGCTCTCCCGGCAGATGGGTGGCGGTGGCTCCAGCGGCGGTGGCGGCATGGCCACGCGTGGTCCCGGTGAAACCAAGATCGAGACCGACCGGCGCCGCATCCGCGAGAAGATGGCGAAGATGCGCCGGGAGATCGCGGAGATGAAGACCGGCCGCGAGATCAAGCGGCAGGAACGCAAGCGCAACAAGGTGCCCTCGGTCGCCATCGCCGGTTACACCAACGCCGGCAAGTCCTCTCTGCTCAACCGGCTGACCGGGGCCGGCGTCCTGGTGGAGAACGCCCTGTTCGCCACCCTGGACCCGACCGTCCGCCGGGCCGAGACGCCCAGCGGCCGGGTCTACACCCTGGCCGACACCGTCGGGTTCGTGCGCCACCTGCCGCACCACTTGGTCGAGGCGTTCCGCTCCACCATGGAGGAGGTCGGCGACTCCGACCTGATCCTGCACGTCGTGGACGGCTCGCACCCCGTCCCGGAGGAGCAGCTCGCCGCCGTCCGCGAGGTGATCCGGGAGGTCGGCGCCACCGACGTCCCCGAGATCGTCGTGATCAACAAGGCGGACGCGGCCGACCCGCTGGTCCTGGCGCGGCTGATGCGCGCCGAGCGGCACGCCATCGCCGTCTCGGCCCGTACCGGCGCGGGGATCGACGAGCTGCTCACGCTGATCGACGCCGAGCTGCCCCGGCCGTCCGTGGAGATCGAGGCCCTGGTTCCGTACATCCAGGGCGCCCTGGTCTCGCGGGTGCACGCCGACGGCGAGGTGATCTCCGAGGAGCACACCGCGGAGGGCACCCTGCTCAAGGCCCGGGTCCACGAGGAACTCGCCGCGGAACTCGCGGTGTTCGTCCTCGCGGCCCACTGACGGCAGACCAGCACCCGCACGCACCGGAGGCCCGGCCGCTCCCCTCGGGGAACGGCCGGGCCTCCGGCGCGAGCGTCCGCGGTCACTGCCCCGCGTACTTCCGGCTCACCCCGTCGTAGACCGCCTTCGCCTCCTTGCCCAGGTGCGGTCCCGCGAGCCACCCGGCCGTGACCGGGCCGATCGAGGTGTTCGAGAACAGGGCGGGCTTGCCGTCGGCGCCCTCGCCGACCCAGCCGCCGCCCGAGGCGCCCCCGGTCATCGTGCAGCCGATGCGGTACATCGTGGGCTGGTCCTGGAAGACCGAGAGCCGGCCCGGGGCGTCGTCGCACTGGAACGCCTTCTCCCCGTCGTACGGAGGAGCGGCCGGGTAGCCGGTCGCCGTCAGCGAGGAGATCCCGGAGACCGCGGGCGCGTCGAAGTCGACCGCCAGCGCCGTGCCCACCGTCTCCTCCAGCGACTTGCCCGCCGCCCCCGTCTCCGGCGTCACGTGCAGCACCGCGAAGTCGTACGGGGCGCCCTGGCCGCCGGTGGACGCACCCTGAGCGATCCACTGGTCCGAGGTGGAGGCCCAGTCGCTCCACCACACGCCGTACGGAGCGATCTCCTCCTTCGACGCCGTCTCCAGCTTCGCCGTCGCCATGCCGCTGTCGTTGTACCCGGGGACGAAGGCGATGTTGCGGTACCAGCCGCCCTCCTTGCCCGCGTGCACACAGTGCCCGGCGGTCCACACCAGGTTCGACTTGCCCGGGTGCGCCGGGTCCTTCACCACGGTGGCGGAGCAGACCATCGAGCCCTCGGGACCGTCGAACAGCAGCTTGCCGCTCTCCGGCACGCTGTCGTGGTACGGCGCGTGCGCCTCGACGGCCTCCCGGACGGCGGGCGTCGGGTCGGTCACCCCCTCGTCGCCGGAGATGTCGTCGGCGACGGGCTGCTCCGGGGCCGGGTCGGCGTCCCGCATCCGCTCCGGGTTCCAGAGGTTCTCGATGATCGGGTTGACGTAGTCCTTCGCCTCACGGAGCCACTGGTCCTTGTCCCAGTTCTTCCACTCGCCGTGCCGCCACTTGTCGAGATCGATCCCGTGCGCCTTGAGCCGGTCCTTCAGCTCGTCCGGGATGACGATCTTGCCGTCCGAGGAAGCCGTGGCCGCACCGCTGGGCTCCTTGGCCGCGCCGTCGTCCTCGGGGCCGCAGGCGGTCGCCGTGAGGGCGAGTGCCGTCGCGAGGGCGGCGGCGGCCAGCACGGACGAGGACCCGCGGCGGCCGCCCCTCCCGTTCCGGACGGCATCGATCGGGTGAATGGGTCGCATCTGGTGATCCCCCTGGGACTTCGTCGTTCGTCGCTGCGTACGGCACCCCGGTCGCCCCGGTGCGCCCTGCCTGCCGGGCATGCGGCTCCGCGCCGGGCGGGCCGGGGACGGCCCGTGAATGACCCTTCCCCGGCGCCCGGTCGGGCAGCAGTCCTATGCTGAGCGGCCTCTACTATGCCGGTGCTGTCGAAGACCGCGCCGGGCAGGGCCGTGGTTCCGCTCCGTCAGGACCGGCCGCCCGCAAGGATCTTCCGATTTACCCGTGATCCCCGGCCCGTCGGCTCGTTGGTCCGTACGGGGGACACCCGCTCGGAGTTCACCCGCGCACCCGGTCGCCGGGAGAACGTACTCCGGGACGACGCTACGACGTGCAACGCAACCGTGAACGCAGGAGGATCAACAGCCGTGGCCGTGACCGAATCAGCACCGGCGGCCCTGCCCGCGGCGCACGAGGGCATCCTGCGCCGCCAGTCGCTGCGCGAGTCGGCGGCGCGCACCTACGCGCGCTCCCTGCCGATCGTGCCCGTGCGGGCACGCGGGCTGACCATCGAGGGCGCCGACGGCCGCAGATACCTCGACTGCCTCTCCGGCGCGGGCACCCTGGCGCTCGGCCACAACCACCCCGTGGTGCTGGAGGCCATCCGCAAGGTCATCGACTCCGGCGCTCCGCTGCACGTCCTCGACCTCGCCACCCCCGTGAAGGACGCCTTCACCACCGAGCTGTTCGCCACGCTCCCGGGCGAACTGGCCCGCGACGCCCGCATCCAGTTCTGCGGACCCGCCGGAACCGACGCCGTCGAGGCCGCGTTCAAGCTGGTACGCGCGGCCACCGGCCGCACCGGACTGCTCGCCTTCACCGGCGCGTACCACGGCATGACCTCCGGGGCGCTCGACGCGTCCGGCGGCGCCCAGCAGGTGCGCGTCACGCGCCTGCCCTTCCCGCAGGACTACCGCTGCCCCTTCGGGATCGGCGGGGACCGGGGAGCCGAGATCGCCGCCCACTGGACCCAGCACCTGCTGGACGATCCCAAGGGCGGTGTCCCCGCCCCGGCGGGGATGATCCTCGAACCCGTGCAGGGCGAGGGCGGGGTCAACCCCGCCCCCGACGCCTGGATGCGCCGGATGCGCAGGATCACGGCCGACCGGTCCATCCCGCTGATCGCCGACGAGGTGCAGACCGGCGTCGGCAGGACCGGCCGCTTCTGGGCGGTCGAGCACAGCGGGGTGGTCCCCGACGTGATGGTGCTCTCCAAGGCGATCGGCGGCTCGCTGCCCCTCGCCGTGATCGTCTACCGCTCCTCGCTCGACCTCTGGCAGCCCGGCGCCCACGCCGGCACCTTCCGCGGCAACCAGCTCGCCATGGCGGCGGGCGCGGCCACCCTCGCGTACGTCCGTGAGAACGGCCTGGCCGAACGCGCCGCCGAACTCGGCGAGCGCCTGCTCGGCCGGCTCCGTGAGCTGGCCGCGCACCACCCCGCCATCGGGAACGTCCGGGGGCGGGGCCTGATGATCGGCATCGAACTCGTCGACCCCGAGGCCGCCCCGGAAGAAGACGGCGGCGCGCCCCCGTCCGACCCGGGCTTCGCCGTCGCCGTGCAGCAGGAATGCCTGCGACGCGGCCTCATCGTCGAACTCGGCGGGCGCCACGACGCCGTCATCCGGCTGCTGCCGCCCCTCACCCTCACCGACGAACAGGCGACGGCGGTCCTCGACCGCCTCGCCGACGCGCTGCAAGCCGCAGAAGGCTCACCGCACCGGCGGGCCGCCGCCGGGTCGCTCCGCTGACCCCGCAACCCCTCACAAGGAAGAAGCCGTGAACCCCACCCCCGCGCCCGAGGCCGACACCCCTCTCACCAGCCAGCTCCGAGAGCAGGAAGCGCCGCTCGGCCCGCGTACGGCCGAGGCGACGACCGTTCCCCGCCAGAAGGCCGGCCACCACGAGGACGAGAGCGCCCCGGCCCCGCACGCGGACCCGCTGGACGATCCGGACCCGTACCGCGCTGCCGATGCCGCGGGCGCCGAGAGCCTGCTGCGCTGCTGGGCGCGGGAGATGGACCTGCCCCGTCCCGAGCGGGACACCCTGCGCATCCCCCTTCCCGCCAGCGGCACCGCCCTCCTCGTGCCGGTCCTGTACTGGTCGCCCACCGGACACCACCGCTTCGGACCGCCCGCCCTCGAAGGCGCCCCCGCGGGCTCCCCGTCCGCCGACGCGGTCACGGTCGCCGCCCTGCTCTGCCGGGAGGGCGACCGGCACGCCGCCGCCGAGCTCGTGGGCCGGGTCGCCGACTCCGTAGGCCACACCACCGCATTCCTCACCCAGCGGCGCCGCACCCCCGAGGAGCCCCCCGGCACCGACCCCTTCCTCGCCGCCGAACAGTCCCTGCTGCACGGACACCCGCTCCACCCCACGCCCAAGAGCCGCGAAGGGCTCTCCGAGTCGGAGGCCCGGCTCTACTCGCCCGAACTCCACGGCAGCTTCCCGCTCCACTGGATGGCCGTCGACCGCTGCGTGCTCGCCACCGACTCCGCCTGGACCCGCGACGGCCGCCCGGTCACCGCCGGGGAACTCCTCGCCCCGCACACCGAGGGGCTGCGCCTGCCCGAGGGCACGGTCGCCCTGCCGGTCCACCCCTGGCAGGCCGAAGAGCTGCGGCGCCGCACCGAGGTCACCGAACTCCTGGACGCGGGCCTCCTGCACGACCTCGGCGAGGCGGGCGGACGCTGGCACCCCACATCCTCGGTACGGACCGTCTACCGGCCCGGCGCGGGCGTCATGCTCAAGCTCTCGCTGGGCGTGCGCATCACCAACTCCCGCCGGGAGAACCTCCGCAAGGAGCTCCACCGGGGCGCGGAGGTGCACCGGCTCCTCAGCGCCGGCCTGTCCGCCGAGTGGCGCCGGGCCCACCCCGGGTTCGACATCGTCCGCGACCCGGCCTGGCTCGCCGTCGACTCCAAGGACGGCAACCCGGTCCAGGGACTCGACGTGGTCCTGCGGAACAACCCCTTCGGCCCGCACGACGACGCCCTCTGTGTCGCGGGCCTCACCGCGGTCCGGCCCCGGCGTGGCCGCACCGCGATGCGCTCCCGGCTGGCGGAGACGGTGTCCCGGCTCGCCGAGTGCACCGGACGCACCGTCGGCGCGGTCTGCGCGGAGTGGTTCCTGCGCTACCTCGACCGCGTCGTACGCCCCGTCCTCTGGCTCGACGCGACCGCCGGGGTGGCCCTGGAGGCCCATCAGCAGAACACCCTCGTGGTGCTCGACGCGGACGGCTGGCCCGTGGGCGGCCGGTACCGCGACAACCAGGGGTACTACTTCCGCGAGTCCCACCGGGACGCGCTCGACCGCCGGCTGCCCGGCATCGGGTCCGAGAGCGACACCTTCGTCTCCGACGCCGTCACCGACGAACGGTTCGCCTACTACCTCGGCATCAACAACGTCCTCGGGCTGATCGGCGCCTTCGGCTCCCAGCACCTCGCCGACGAACGCCTCCTGCTCGACGCGTTCCGCCGCTTCCTGTGCTCCGCCGCTCCGATGGGCTCGCCCCTTCCCGCGTACCTCCTGGAGACCACCCGGCTGCGCTGCAAGGCGAACCTGCTGACCCGGCTGAACGGCATGGACGAACTCGTCGGCCCCGTCGACACCCAGTCCGTGTACGTCACCATCACCAACCCGCTGCATTCCTGACCGCACGGCACCCACGGGACCCGGGACCGGGGCCACGCCCGCTCGCCGACCGGGGAGTCCCGGCCCGAAGCCCGGGCCGGGACTCCCTCCGGTTCCCGAGAGGCCCGGGCACCGGGGACACCGGTACCCAGGAGAGGAGAACGCCGCTGTGCCATCCGCCGACACGCCCGGGAACCGGGCGGCCGGACCGGTTTCACGGAAGGCCGCCGACGGACAAGATCCCAGGATGACGAGAGCGGAGGACGCCCGGACCGCCGGCGGGACGGGCCGAAGACACACCCCGGCGACCGCCGTCGAGGACACTCTGGACCTGCGTCTGACCGAGGAACTGCTCGCCCTGTTCGCCGCGGACGCCCCGCCCGCCGACGGCCCCGCCGCCTCGCCGCTGCTGGACGCGCCGGGCAGCTGGCGCCCCGTCACCACGCCCGCAGGGATCTTCCAGCTCGTCCCCGTACGGCTCGAACGCGACCTCGCCGTCGTCACCCGCTGGATGAACGATCCGGCCGTCGCCGCCTTCTGGGAGCTCGCCGGTGACGAGGACGTCACCGCCCGCCACCTCGCCGCGCAGCTCGAAGGCGACGGGCGGAGCGTCCCGTGCCTCGGCGTGCTCGACGGCAAGGCGATGAGCTACTGGGAGATCTACCGCGCCGACCTCGACCCGCTCGCCCGCCACTACCCCGCCCGCCCCCACGACACCGGGGTGCACCTGCTGATCGGCGGGGTCACCGACCGGGGCCGCCGGGTCGGCACCACCCTGCTGCGCGCGGTGTCCGACCTCGTGCTCGACCACCGTCCCTCCTGCGCACGCGTCGTCGCGGAACCCGACCTGCGCAACACCCCTTCCGTCTCGGCCTTTCTGAGCGCCGGATTCCGGTTCTCCGCCGAACTCGAATTGCCCGAGAAGAAGGCCGCCCTGATGGTCCGCGACCGAGCCCACCGAGACCACCTGTGAAGAACACACCGAAGCACGCACACCGCTCGAACCCCATCGGTTCCGTCCCGAGGAGTCCCCGTGCAGAAATATCCCGTGAGCCCTGAACCGGTGGGGCGCCAGCAGCTCCCGGACCGCCCGGAACTGAACAGAGCCGTCTGGGACCGGGTCGCGGCCCAGCTGCTCGCGAAGATGCTCGGCGAGTTCGCGTACGAGGAGATCCTCAGACCGCTCCCGCAGCAGCCGCCGGTCACCACGGACGGCACCGGCGAGCCGTACGCCCTGCTCCTCGACGACGGCGCCACCCTCGCCTTCCGGGCCCGCCGCGGGGTGTACGGCAGCTGGCGGGTCGACCCCGCCTCGGTCCGGGAGACACCCCGGCCGGAGGGCGGCGACGGGGATGCGGACGGCCCGCCGCAAGGACTGCCGTTCCGCGATCCGCTGCTCTTCCTCACCCGCGCCAGCGGCCTCCTCGGCCTGGACGGCGCCACCCTCGGACACCTCGTGCGCGAGCTCACCAGCACCCTGGCCTCCGACGCACGCCTCGCGCACACCGCCCTCGGCGCGGCCGAACTCGCCGAACTCGGCTACGCCGAACTCGAAGGCCACCAGACCGGCCACCCCTGGCTCGTCGCCAACAAGGGCCGCCTCGGGTTCTCCGCCTGCGACACCGCCCGTTTCACCCCGGAGGCGCGCGCCGCCACCACCCTCCCGTGGATCGCCGTCAGCACCCGGATCGCCGGCTACCGCGGCGTACCCGCGCTCGCCACCCCCGACCGGCTGTACGCCCGCGAGCTCGACGCCTCCGTACGGGACGCCTTCGCGGTCCGGCTCACCGACCGCGGGCTCGACCCGCGCGCGTACGTGTACCTGCCGGTCCACCCCTGGCAGTGGGACGAGTGGATCGTGCCGCTCTACGCCCCCGCCATCGCCGCGGACGACATCGTGCCCCTGCACGACGACGCCGACCTGCGGCTGCCGCAGCAGTCCATCCGGACCTTCGCCAACGTGGCACGCCCCGAGCGCTTCACGGTGAAACTCCCGCTGTCGATCTTCAACACCCTCGTCTGGCGTGGCCTGCCGACCGAGCGCACCCTCGCCGCCCCCGCCGTCACCGGCTGGGTGCAGGGCCTCTGCGACACCGACCCCTTCCTGCGCGACACCTGCGCGGTGATCCTGCTCGGCGAGGTCGCCTCCGTGGCGGTGGAGCACCCGCTCTACGACCGGCTGCCCGAAGTGCCCTACCAGTTCAAGGAGATCCTCGGCGCGATCTGGCGCGAGCCGCTGCCGCCGAGGCTGGCTGCGGGGGAGCGGGCCCGCACCCTCGCCTCCCTCCTGCACACCGACCCCGACGGCCGCGCCTTCACCGCCGAACTGGTCGAACGCTCCGGGCTGGCCCCCCGCGACTGGCTGGTACGCCTCTTCGCCGCCCTGCTCCCGCCGCTTCTGCACTTCCTCTACCGGTACGGGACCGTGTTCTCGCCGCACGGCGAGAACACCATCGTGGTCTTCGACGAACGGGACGTACCCGTGCGGCTCGCGATCAAGGACTTCGTCGACGACGTCAACATCAGCCGCCACCCGCTGCCCGAGCACGCCACCATGCCTGCGGACGTGCGAGCCGTCCTGCTGACCGAGGAACCGTCCTTCCTCACCCAGTTCATCCACTCCGGGCTCTTCGTCGGCGTCTTCCGCTATCTGTCGCCGATCTGCGAGGAGCAGCTGGGAGTTCCCGAGGGCGAATTCTGGTCACTCGTCCGGGCCGAGGTCCTGCGCCACCACGCCCGGTTCCCCGAGCTCAAGGACCGGTTCGAGATGTTCGACATGCTGACGCCGGAGATCGAGCGCCTCTGTCTCAACCGCAACCGCCTCCTGGTGGACGGCTACCGGGACCGCCCGGACCGCCCGCACGCCGCCGTCCACGGCCTGGTCCCCAATCCGCTGCACCTCGCCGGATCCGTCCAGGAGTGATCCGCCGGATCAGCTCCGGAGCGATCCGCCGATCCGTCCTGGAGTGATCGCCGCTGTCACTGCCGCGCCGTAGGCTGGTGCGGCTATGACGAAGCCATCCCTCACCGACCTCCTCCACGCCGCCGTCTCCGCCGTCGGCGGTACGGAACGGCCCGGCCAGGCCGCGATGGCCGAGGCCGTCGCCGGGGCCGTGGACGACAACTCCCACCTCCTCGTCCAGGCCGGCACGGGCACGGGCAAGTCCCTCGGCTATCTCGTCCCCGCGCTGGCGCACGGGGAGCGGGTCGTGGTCGCGACGGCCACGCTCGCCCTCCAGCGCCAGCTCGTGGAACGGGACCTGCCGCGCACCGTGGAGGCGCTGCACCCGCTGCTGCGCCGCCGCCCCCAGTACGCGATGCTCAAGGGCCGCTCCAACTACCTCTGCCTGCACCGCCTCCACGAGGGCATGCCGCAGGACGAGGAGGAGGGGCTCTTCGACCAGTTCGAGGCGGCGGCGCCGTCCAGCAAGCTGGGCCAGGACCTGCTCCGGCTGCGGGACTGGTCCGACGAGACCGAGTCCGGCGACCGCGACGACCTGACTCCCGGTGTCTCGGACCGTGCCTGGGCCCAGGTCTCCGTCTCCTCCCGGGAGTGCCTGGGCGCGTCGAAGTGCGCGTACGGCGCCGAGTGCTTCGCGGAGTCCGCCCGTGAGCGGGCGAAGCTGGCCGACGTCGTGGTCACCAACCACGCCCTGCTGGCCATCGACGCCATCGAAGGCGCTCCCGTGCTCCCGTCGCACGAGGTGCTCATCGTCGACGAGGCGCACGAACTGGTCTCGCGGGTCACCGGCGTGGCGACCGGCGAGCTCACGCCCGGCCAGGTCGGCCGCGCGGTGCGCCGCGCCGCCAAACTGGTCAACGAGAAGGCGGCCGACGCGCTCCAGACCGCGTCCGAGGGGTTCGAGCGGGTCATGGAGCTGGCCCTGCCCGGCCGGCTCGAAGAGGTCCCCGAGGACCTCAACTACGCGCTGATGGCGCTGCGCGACGCCGCCCGCACGGTGATCTCCGCGCTCGGCACCACCCGGGACAAGTCCGTCACGGACGAGGACGCGGTGCGCAAGCAGGCGATGGCCTCGGTGGAGTCGGTCCACGCGGTGGCCGAGCGGATCACCCAGCACTCCGAATGGGACGTCGTCTGGTACGAACGCCACGACCGGTTCGGCGCGTCCGTGCGGGTGGCCCCGCTCTCCGTCTCCGGGCTGCTGCGCGAGAAGCTCTTCGCCGAACGCTCGGTGGTGCTCACCTCGGCCACCCTGAAGCTGGGCGGGGACTTCAACGGCGTCGGTGCCTCGCTGGGCCTCGCTCCCGAGGGCACCGCGGGCGAGGACGTCCCGCAGTGGAAGGGGCTCGACGTCGGCTCCCCATTCGACTACCCGAAGCAGGGCATCCTGTACGTCGCCCGCCACCTGGCCACCCCCGGCCGGGAGGGTTCGCGCACGGACATGCTGGACGAGCTGGCCGAACTGATGGAGGCCGCGGGCGGGCGCACGCTCGGGCTGTTCTCCTCGATGCGCGCGGCGCAGGCGGCGGCGGAGGTGCTGCGCGAGCGGCTGGAGAAGCCGATCCTGCTCCAGGGGGAGGAGACCCTCGGCGAACTGATCAAGAACTTCGCGGCCGACCCGGAGACCTGCCTCTTCGGCACCCTGTCGCTCTGGCAGGGCGTCGACGTACCCGGCGCGAGCTGCCAGCTCGTGGTCATGGACCGCATCCCCTTCCCCCGGCCGGACGACCCGCTGATGAGCGCCCGCGCGAAGGCGGTCGAGCAGGCGGGTGGGAACGGCTTCATGGCGGTCTCCGCCACCCACGCCGCGCTGCTGATGGCGCAGGGCGCGGGCCGGCTCGTCCGGGCCACCGGCGACAAGGGGGTCGTGGCGGTTCTGGACCCCCGTCTCGCCAACGCCCGGTACGGCAGCTATCTGCGGGCCTCGCTGCCCGACTTCTGGTACACCACCGACCGCAACCAGGCCCGGCGGTCCCTGGCGGCGATCGACGCGGCGGCCGAGGCCGAGGGGCGCTGACAGCCCGGCGCCGGGACCGCGAGCCGCTCCGCGCACGGGGGGCCCGAGCTTCTCGCGGGGCACCTGAGCCTCTCGCGGGCCGCCCGGGCGCCCGAGCCTCGCGGGGTCCCGGCGCAGGCCGGTGGAGGGCCGCCACGCAGCACGGAGCCCCGGTGGGCGGCCCGTACGTCTTCGGGGGCCGGTCACCGGGGCTCCGTGCGCCAGGGCTGGGTCTTCCGGGGTGGGTTGCCGCGCCGCGGCTCAGACGCGCCGCAGCACCGCCACGACCTTGCCGAGAATGGTCGCCTCGTCACCGGGGATCGGCTGGTACGCGGCGTTGTGCGGGAGCAGCCACACATGGCCGTCCTCGCGGCGGAACCGCTTGACCGTGGCCTCGCCCTCCAGCATGGCGGCGACGATGTCGCCGTTCTCGGCGACCGGCTGGCGGCGTACAGTGACCCAGTCGCCGTCGCAGATAGCGGCTTCGATCATGGAATCGCCGACGACCTTCAGTACGAACAGCTCGCCGTCGCCGACCAGTTGGCGCGGGAGCGGGAAGACGTCCTCCACCGACTCCTCAGCGAGGATCGGACCACCGGCCGCGATCCGGCCGACCAGGGGGACGTACGAGGCGGCCGGCTTGCCGGTCGTGTCCGTCTGCTGCGAGATGGGCTGGTCCGAGCCCCGGACTTCGTACGCCCGCGGGCGGTGCGGGTCTCTGCGCAGGAAACCCTTGCGCTCCAGGGCCATGAGCTGGTGGGCCACCGACGATGTGCTGGACAGGCCGACGGCCTGCCCGATCTCCCGCATCGACGGTGGGTACCCCCGGCGCTGCACCGAGTCGCGGATGACCTCGATGACCCGCCGCTGGCGGTCGGTGAGGCCCGAACTGTCGGCCCGGATGCCAGGGGGACGCCCGGGCAAGGAGCGTGCGGCCCTGGGGGGCTCCGGCCCGTCCGGGTTCGTGACAGAGTCGTTCATTGCATGCACCGGCTCAGGTCGGCTCGGAGAGCGGTGGTCCCGGGCAGTGATCGTGGCACTGTCGGCGCTGGTGGTCACATCGGCCCCTCTCGAAATGTTCTCCCTGGCTGGGACAACGGTAGTAGCTTTCGAAAGGTTGCGCCAAACACACGTTCGAGTGAAAAACGAATAAAGGCCTGCCAGGCCTTTGTGACCGGGTGTATGCGCTCGAGTGCGGGCGGCTCGCGAATTCGGTTCATAACGGTACCGCCGCACTTTCCGCACGGCGGCCGCGGGGTCTTCCGGGGGGCCTTCCCTTGGCGCGCCCGGGAACGGCGCGCGAGGGCCGCCCCGGCAGCCCCGCCGAGCCCCGGCGGAGCTGCCGGAGGGGTGCCACCCGGCGTCCCGGAGCGCGGACGTTTCCCGTACCCTCGTGCCTTGGCCGTGCGCGGCCCGGGTGCCCCGGGCCGGTCCGACACGCCTGGGGCCCAAGCCGGGTGAAACCCTAGATCTAGTGGTTGGATGTCTCCGGTCACCCAGAAGTTGTGGTCCCCGGTCCGAACGGGCGCCGGGAATCCCCTATGCTGGTGACTGCTTCGAAGGGCCCCGGCAGGGCGCTGTGAGGCTTATTACTCGTGCCGTGAAGGAGGCTTGGGAACCATGCACTGCCCCTTCTGCAGGCACCCCGACAGCAGGGTCGTCGACAGTCGCACGACGGACGACGGCACGTCGATCCGGCGCCGCCGGCAGTGCCCCGACTGCTCCCGCCGGTTCACCACGGTGGAGACCTGCTCGCTCATGGTCGTCAAGCGCAGCGGGGTGACCGAACCCTTCAGTCGCACCAAGGTCATCTCCGGCGTCCGCAAGGCATGCCAGGGGCGGCCGGTCACCGAGGACGCACTCGCCAAGCTCGGCCAGCGGGTCGAGGAGGCGGTGCGCGCCACCGGGAGCGCCGAGCTGACGACCCACGACGTGGGGCTGGCCATACTCGGCCCCCTGCGGGAACTCGACCTCGTCGCGTACCTGCGCTTCGCGTCCGTGTACCGGGCGTTCGACTCGCTCGAAGACTTCGAGGCCGCCATCGCGGAACTGCGCGAACGGCGGCTTCCCGCCGGAGAGGCCGGGGAGACCCCTGAGGTCCCCGCCCCCTCCGTTCCCGCCCACTGAGTGGTACACGCCCTCCGGCTGAGGTCTGCCGGTCGGCGACAGGGTGGTCCACAGACCTGCTTCCGGCGCCGAGGGCGGCGTCCGGAGCACCAGACACAGCACCGTGCCCCGGGAAGAACTGGGCACTTCAGGGCGTTTTTGCCCACATATGGGAGGCGGCATGACAGAGACGGCGAGCGGCCCGGCACGGAGTTCCCGCACCAAGGGAGCCAAGCCGAGCAAGGGTCTGCGTATCGAGCGCATCCACACCACCCCCGGCGTGCATCCGTACGACGAGGTGGCGTGGGAGTCCCGTGACGTCGTCATGACCAACTGGCGCGACGGCTCGATCAACTTCGAGCAGCGTGGCGTCGAGTTCCCCGACTTCTGGTCGGTGAACGCGGTCAACATCGTCACCAGCAAGTACTTCCGCGGAGCTGTCGGTACGCCGCAGCGCGAGACCGGTCTGCGTCAGCTGATCGACCGGATCGTGACGACGTACCGCAAGGCGGGCGAGGAGCACAGCTACTTCTCCTCTCCCGAGGACGCGGAGATCTTCGAGCACGAGCTGGCGTACGCCCTCCTGCACCAGATCTTCAGCTTCAACTCCCCGGTCTGGTTCAACGTCGGCACCCCCCAGCCCCAGCAGGTCTCCGCCTGCTTCATCCTGTCCGTCGACGACTCCATGGAGTCGATCCTCGACTGGTACAAGGAAGAGGGAATGATCTTCAAGGGCGGTTCCGGCGCAGGCCTGAACCTGTCCCGCATCCGCTCCTCCAAGGAGCTCCTCTCCTCCGGCGGCAACGCCTCCGGCCCGGTCTCCTTCATGCGCGGTGCCGACGCCTCCGCCGGAACCATCAAGTCCGGTGGCGCCACCCGCCGCGCGGCCAAGATGGTCATCCTCGACGTCGACCACCCCGACATCGAGAACTTCATCGAGACCAAGGTGAAGGAGGAGGAGAAGATCCGCGCCCTGCGCGACGCGGGCTTCGACATGGACCTGGGCGGCGACGACATCACGTCCGTCCAGTACCAGAACGCCAACAACTCGGTCCGCGTGAACGACGAGTTCATGAAGGCCGTGGAGTCCGGCGGCACGTTCGGTCTCCGTGCCCGCATGACCGGCGAGGTCATCGAAGAGGTCGAGGCGAAGTCCCTCTTCCGCAAGATGGCCGAGGCGGCCTGGGCCTGCGCCGACCCGGGCATCCAGTACGACGACACCATCAACGCCTGGCACACCTGCCCGGAGTCCGGCCGCATCAACGGCTCGAACCCGTGCAGCGAGTACATGCACCTGGACAACACCTCGTGCAACCTCGCCTCGCTGAACCTCATGAAGTTCCTCAAGGACGACGGCGAGGGCAACCAGTCCTTCGAGTCCGAGCGCTTCGCCAAGGTCGTCGAGCTGGTCATCACGGCGATGGACATCTCGATCTGCTTCGCGGACTTCCCGACGGAGAAGATCGGCGAGAACACCCGCGCCTTCCGCCAGCTCGGCATCGGTTACGCCAACCTCGGCGCCCTCCTCATGGCGACCGGCCACGCGTACGACAGCGACGGCGGCCGCGCGCTCGCCGGCGCCATCACCTCGCTGATGACCGGTACCTCCTACCGCCGCTCCGCCGAGCTCGCCGCGGTCGTCGGCCCGTACGACGGCTACGCCCGCAACGCCGAGCCCCACCAGCGCGTCATGCAGCAGCACGCCGACGCCAACACCAAGGCCGTCCACGTGGACGACCTGGACTCGCCGATCTGGGCCGCCGCCACGGAGGCCTGGCAGGACGTGATCCGCCTCGGCGCGAAGAACGGATTCCGTAACGCCCAGGCGTCCGTCATCGCCCCGACCGGCACCATCGGTCTGGCGATGTCCTGCGACACCACCGGCCTGGAGCCCGACCTCGCGCTGGTCAAGTTCAAGAAGCTGGTCGGCGGCGGCTCGATGCAGATCGTCAACGGCACCGTGCCGCAGGCGCTGCGCCGCCTCGGCTACCAGCCGGAGCAGATCGAGGCGATCGTCGCCCACATCGCGGAGAACGGGAACGTCCTCGACGCCCCGGCCCTGAAGACCGAGCACTACGAGGTCTTCGACTGCGCCATGGGTGAGCGTTCCATCTCGGCCATGGGCCACGTCCGGATGATGGCGGCCATCCAGCCGTGGATCTCCGGCGCGCTCTCCAAGACCGTGAACCTGCCGGAGACGGCCACGGTCGAGGACGTCGAAGAGGTCTACTTCGAGGCGTGGAAGATGGGCGTCAAGGCGCTCGCCATCTACCGCGACAACTGCAAGGTCGGCCAGCCCCTCTCCGCCAAGACCAAGGAGAAGGAGAAGGAGGCGGTCACCGTCAAGGCCGAGGAGACCATCCGCACCGCGGTCGAGAAGGTCGTCGAGTACCGTCCGGTCCGCAAGCGTCTTCCCAAGGGCCGTCCGGGCATCACCACCTCCTTCACGGTCGGTGGCGCCGAGGGTTACATGACCGCCAACTCCTACCCGGACGACGGTCTCGGCGAGGTCTTCCTGAAGATGTCGAAGCAGGGCTCCACCCTCGCGGGCATGATGGACGCCTTCTCCATCGCCGTCTCGGTCGGTCTGCAGTACGGCGTCCCGCTGGAGACGTACGTCTCGAAGTTCACCAACATGCGCTTCGAGCCGGCGGGCATGACGGACGACCCGGACGTGCGGATGGCGCAGTCGATCGTCGACTACATCTTCCGTCGCCTGGCGCTCGACTTCCTGCCCTTCGAGACCCGCTCGGCCCTCGGCATCCACTCCGCCGAGGAGCGCCAGCGTCACCTCGACACCGGCTCCTACGAGCCGGCCGAGGAGGACGAGGACCTGCACACCGAGTCGCTGGCCCAGTCCGCCCCGCTGCACGTGGAGCCGCTGAAGGCCGTCGCCGCCCCGGTGCAGGCTGCCGAGAAGCCGGCGCCGCGGACCGCGCACACCTCGGCCGAACTGGTCGAGATGCAGCTCGGCATCAGCGCCGACGCCCCGCTCTGCTTCTCCTGCGGGACGAAGATGCAGCGCGCCGGTTCCTGCTACATCTGCGAGGGCTGCGGCTCGACCAGCGGTTGCAGCTGATCCCAGCCGCTCGCACGCGCTCTCACGCGCACGAGTGACGGTTGATGGATGACCGCCGAGGGCGGTGGACCCGGGAGACCGGGACCACCGCCCTCGGCGCGTTTCCGTCGGGCTCAGGGAGCTCGGGACAACCCCTGAGCATTCCGGGCGTTCGGCCCGCTGTTCGCGCCGCTGCTCGGTCTGCCGTACGTCCGGACCCGCTGGTTCTACCGGGCCTCCGGGGCTCTCCGAGCCTTCGGAGCCTTCGGGGCTCTCTGCACCTTCACACCGAGGGCCCTGCGTCCTTGCCCATCTCGGCGGCGAAGGTGCCCGGGTCGCCGTCGAAGCCCCGGAGCACGGAGCGGAAGGCCCAGAGGCCCGAGCCGTCGCGGGTGAACTCGGCCACGACCGCCGCGGTCGCCGAGGCGACGCGCGAGAAGTCGTCCTCGGCCAGCTCCGTGTAGCCCTCTCGGATCTGTACGCCGGTGTGGGGTACCGACCCGAATGTCTTGCGGCCGTCGCGCTGCTGGATCGCCACGCCGACGACGACCCGTACGTACCGCTCCGCGAGCCGGCCGAGTTCCAGGGTCATCACCTCGTCGTAACCGAACCCCTGGCCGTTCCTGCTGTCACGGTTGAGAGTGATGGTGCCGTCGGGGGAGCGGCTGTCGAAGTGGACGAGGTAGTCGGGGTCTCCGAACGGGGCGTCGGCGACGTACGTGCCCGCGATGATGTCCAGGTCGTTGGGCGGTTCACCGAGCTCGCTGGGGTCCCACTTGATCCGTACTTCGACCTTCTCGATGTCCTTGTTGGGAGTGCTGTTGGGGGTGCTCATCGGACTTCCCTTCATGCCGCTGCGCCATCGATCCGGTCCTATCACCTGATGATGGCTATAACTCTCCCCGTATCCAACCGCGTTGGCGCCGGGCGTCCGGATCGGGCCAGGTCCGGCCCGAAGTGGCGTGAAGCGGCCGTGTGGTGACGGCCTCACGTGCTCAGGGTGTGCGGCGGTGCTCTTGGTGCGCTCGGTGTTTCTCGGTGCGCTCGGTGCGCTCGGTGTTTCTCAGTACGGGACGCTGCGGGGCGCGCGCTGGACGATCTCCTCGCGGAACAGCTCGATCCGGCGGCTGACCTGGCGCAGGAGACGGGTGTCCTCGATGCGGTCGAGATGGGGGCCGTCGCGGGCCACGCCCCTCCGACTCGAAGGGGGAGCAGAGCGACGTCAGGGGTTGATGAACAGTTCACTGCCCCGGGTGCGCGAGGTGAACCGTACGTCCCCGAACGAGCCACGGACCGCGGCGGCGGTTGACCCGTTGGCGATGCCGGGGTGGTCGGGGGTGCTCTCCTGCGCGTGCGCGACGGTATCGAGACGGAGCGTGCCCTCGTGTGTCGAACGGGCCAGGGAGAACGCCACGAGGTAGGCGCGGTCGCGCTCCGGAGCGAACGATGTTCTCCAGCACGAGCCCGTGGCCGACCCTGTGGTACGCGTCCACCCCGAAGCCGACGGAGACGATCACCCGCTCCGGTACGTCGGTCCCGGCGAGCGCGGCGACGGAGGCAAGGTCCCCCTCACGGCCGCGACGGCGGGTGCGAGCCAGTCGCCCAGGGGGAGGCTTCCGATCGAGCCGAAGGTGGGATTGGCCGGCGTGACGTCCTTCCCCGGTGCTGGAGGGACAGGGCGATCGGCAGGTCGGCGTAGATGTCGAAACCGCCGCCGGCCCCGGCGAGGAGTGTGCGCCGGGCGGATTACAGGCGGGAGAAGAGGGATGGGCGTGCAGCCCGGTCATGGGGATCATTCTGTGTATCCCGCACGGGGTTGTGGACGGAGTTCGGACGTTCTCCACCGGAGAGTGACGCGCGCCACGCCCGGAGCCGTACGATGGCGCGGTGCTGGTCAAGTGGATGCGTTGCGCCGTGGTGGACCGTCATGGGTTCGAACAGGGGCAGCGACAGGGGGCGGGGCTGCTCGATGAGCCGGGGTTCCGAGGGCAGGGCGGCGGGTGGAGCCGGGGGCGTCCGGACGTCGCCCACGTCTTCGCGTTCTGGGAGAACCGGGTCTTCTACGACTCCTACATGGCGCGGACGGGCGACGGTGCGACTGTCGGGCGACCAGGCGCGTACGGCGAGGCGCAGGTCAAGCTGTTCGAGTACCGCTTCGACGTGAAGACGGGCTTTGAACCGGATTTCACCGACGCCGATGTCGTCCGGGTGGCCCACAGCAAGGTCCGCGAGGACCGGGTCGAGCATTTCGCCCTCATGCAGCAGCGCGTCTGGAATCCGGCCATGGCGGGATCTCCGGGCATGCTGCGAGGGGTCTTCGGCGAGGCGCCGGGCCACGAGTTCCTGGTGCTGTCCATGTGGCAGTCGAGCTCGGAGCGCGGTAAGTACCGGATCCAGAGCGCCGAGCGGCTGTCGGAGCGCGCCGAGACGGAGACGGACGTACTGGCGCTGAACGGGGACGTCGTCCAGCTGGAGCCGTCCTGGACCGTCGCCTGAGCCGGTCATGACGTCCGCCGCCCCGGCCCGGCTGTCCGATCTGGGGCCTGCCCCGGCTGTGTGCGGTCGCGCGTCGAGCGGTCCGCTCTTCCGTTCGAACGAGGCGTATGCGTGCGCAGCCCGTAGGGTCGTTCCATGGCACGACCGCAGCGCATCGTCCTCGTACGGCACGGAGAGTCCGAGGGCAATGTGGACGACACGGTGTACGAGCGTGAGCCCGACCATGCTCTGCGGCTGACGCACACCGGGCTCCAGCAGGCGGAGGCGACGGGTTTCCGGCTGCGTGAGCTGTTCGGCGAGGAGCGGGTGAGCGTGTACGTCTCCCCCTATCGCCGCACCCACGAGACCTTCCGCGCGCTCGGGCTCGACCTGACCCGGGTGCGGGTGCGCGAGGAGCCCCGGCTGCGCGAGCAGGACTGGGGAAACTGGCAGGACCGGGACGACGTGCGGCTCCAGAAGGCGTACCGGGACGCCTACGGGCACTTCTTCTACCGCTTCGCCCAGGGCGAGTCCGGAGCCGACGTCTACGACCGGGTCGGCGCCTTCCTGGAGAGCCTGCATCGGAGTTTCCAGGACCCCGACCACCCGCCGAACGTGCTGCTCGTGACGCACGGGCTCACGATGAGACTGTTCTGCATGCGCTGGCTGCACTGGTCGGTCGCCGAGTTCGAGTCGTTGTCCAACCCGGGCAACGGCGAGACCCGGATGCTGCTGCTCGGACCCGACAACCGCTACACCCTCGACCACCCGTTCGCGCGCTGGCGGACCCCGGAGCCGTACGGCATCACTGGGTAGAGCGCAGAGCAGCAGCAGAGCAGCGGTAGAACAGCAGACCAGCGGTAGAGCAGCAGAGCAGCGGTAGAGCGGCAGAGCGGCAGAGCGTTCCCTCTGGGCCGTCATGGAACTAGTGAATAGAGTGGTAGGAAGATGATCTCTTACTCCTCCGAAACCTTCGAACGTCGTTACGAACGCACCCTCGCCAGCCTGCGCGGACTCTCCGTCGGGGACGCGCTGGGCTCCCAGTTCTTCGTCCCCGTGAACTACCCGTTGCTGCGCGGCCGCACGCTGCCGCCCGGGCCCTGGCAGTGGACCGACGACACCGAGATGGCCTGCTCGGTGGTGGCGGTGCTCGCCGAGCACGGCCGCATCGACCAGGACGCGCTCGCCCACTCCTTCGCCGAGCACCACGACTTCGACCGCGGCTACGGCCCCGCGGTGAACCGGATGCTCCGGCTCGTGCGCGAAGGCGGCGACTGGCAGGAACTCGCCGCCGGGCTGTTCCAGGGCCAGGGGTCCTGGGGCAACGGTTCCGCCATGCGCATCGCCCCGCTCGGCGCCTGGTACGCCGACGACCCCGAGCAGGCCACCCACCAGGCCGAGATCTCCTCCTACACCACTCACCAGCACCGTGAGGCCGTCACCGGGGCGATGGCCGTGGCCGCCGCGGCGGCGCTCGCAGCCTCTCCCGGAGGACCGCCCCCGCCGGAGGAGCTGCTCGACACAGTGATCGCCCTGCTGCCGCGCAGCGCGGTGGTGGCCGGGCTGCGGCGGGCGAAGGACATGCTCGACTACGAGGACCCCACGACGGTTGCCGCGGTCCTCGGCAACGGCCGTCGCACCAGCGCCCAGGACACCGTCCCCTTCGCCCTCTGGTCGGCGGCCCGCTCCCTCGGCTCGTACGAGGAGGCGTTCTGGGTGACCGCCCAAGCGGGCGGCGACGTCGACACCACCTGCGCCATCGTCGGCGGAATCATCGCGGCGGGCCAGGCCGGCGCCCCGCCCGCCGCATGGCTGGCACAGACCGAGGAACCGCCCTCCTGGGTGCCCGCCGAGGCTCGCCGCTGACAGCCGCGTCGGCCGGATGCCGGGCTGGGCGTGCCCCTGTGGGCCGGGCGCTCGCCGCGTGCGGGCACGGGAGCCCAGCGGAGGTGTCCGGGTGCGGAGCGTGACCATGCCGTCCTTCCTGTCACGGTCCTGCCACAGGGATCCGGGGGCCGGTGCGCGCGGGCCCCGCGCGGCTACTGTTTCGGCCACGCGCCGCCCGGTGATCTGCACCGGTGCGCGAGGAACGAGACAGCGGGTGACGCGCCGACGCTCGGCCGTACGGCGGGCCCGCGTGGGGGAGGGGTCCCATGACCACGTCCGACCAGCCGTCCGGGATACCGGGCCCGCAGGACGCGTCGTCGCCGCCCGGCGAGGCCGGTGAGACGAGCGAGACCGGTGGGACCGGCGGAACCGGTGGGACCGGGGGCGGAGGATCCGGGGGGCCCGGGGGTCCCGGAGGATCCGCGGGTGCCGGTTCGGGAGGTGCCGGAGGATCGGTGGGTTCTGAGGGCGCCGGGAACGGCGGGGGCTCCGGCTCCGGTGGGACGGGCGGGGTGCACCGGTCCCCGGTGGCCGCCCCGCTAACCGGTAAGCAGTCCGGCGGCAGCGCGCATCCGCGTGCGGCGTCCACGGCATCGGGTCCGGTCCCGGCGTCTCCGGCCGCGTCCCAGGCGTCTCCGGCCCCGTCAGCCAACCCCTGGCAGTCCCGGCCCGCGCAACCGGGGGTGTTCGCCCGGATCCGCCCCGCGGCTCCGCCGCCCATCGGGGGCGCGACCCTGTGGGCGGTCCTCGCCACAGGCATCCTCAGTGCGCTGCTGCTCGGCAGCGGTCTCGGGATCAACCTCCTCCTCGTGGCGCTGCCTGCCGCGGCCGGAGCGTGGCTGGAGGCGCGCAGGGCCGGGCGCGGGGCGCGTGCGTGGACGCTGACCTGGGCGGCCGGGGGGCTGGCGCTGCTGGCGATCCCGGCGTTGCTGGACGCGGGCTGGCCCACCTTCCTCGCCGTGGTGTCCGCAGTCGCCCTGGGCTCCCTCGCCCTGCACGGCAGCCGGAGCTGGCTCGGCGTGTTCGCGGGTTCGCTGGGGGTGCTGGACGGAGTGGTCCCGGGCGTCGGCTGGGGCTTGCGCGGCGTCCGTGCGCGGGCCACTGCCTCGCAGGCCCACTGGGGCACCGTGCTCCGGACGGCCGCCGTCGCCGTGGTGCTTCTGCTGGTGTTCGGCACGCTCTTCGCGAGTGCCGACGCGGCCTTCGCGGACCTGCTCGGCGACGTCCTGCCGGACGTCTCGCTGGGCGACGGGCCCTTCCGGGTCTTCCTGCTCGCGCTGGGCCTGGCCGGCGCGCTCGCCGCGGCGCACACGGCCGCCGCCCCCACGCGCTGGGACGGGGTCACCATCCGGCCGGGCCGGGCGCGAGGGCGAGTGGAGTGGGCGCTTCCGCTCATCGTGCTCGACGTGCTGTTCGCCGCGTTCATCGCGCTCCAGCTCGTCGTGCTGCTCGGCGGCTACGACAAGGTCCTTGAGGAGACCGGCCTGAAGCCCGCGGAGTACGCCCGTGAGGGCTTCTGGCAGCTGCTGTGGGCCACTCTGCTTACCCTGGTGGTCATCGCCCTGGCCCTGCGGCTCGCCCCGCGCGGTGGGGCGAAGGACCGCCTGCTCGTCAAGGGTGTGCTCGGCACCCTCTGCGTTCTCACCCTCGTCGTCGTGGCCTCCGCGCTACGACGCATGGACCTGTACGTCGACGCGTTCGGCCTCACCCGGCTGCGCATCTCGGTGGCGGCGGTCGAACTCTGGCTCGGCGTCGTGCTGGTGCTGATCATCGCGGCAGGCGTCTTCGGCGCCCGGCATCTCCCGAGGGCGGTTGCGGTCAGCGCCGCGGTGGGCGTACTGGCTTTCGGGCTGATCTCCCCCGACCGGCTGATCGCCGAACAGAACGTCCAGCGCTACCGCGAGGGCAAGGCGATCGACATCACCTACCTCCAGGATCTGTCGGCCGACGCGGTGCCCGCCCTGGACAGGATCCCCGACGCGACCATGCGTGCCTGCGCGCTCCGGGAGATCCAGAGCACGCTCCGGCATTCGGACACACCCTGGTACGCCACGAGCTGGAGCGAGGCGAAGGCGCGGGACATCCTCGCCAAGCGCCCCGCGGCCTCGACCGGGTCCCCGTGCGTCGAGCTGAACGACACCGGTGACCGCATCGGCCGCGACCCCGCCGATCCCGGCGACTACGACCCGTACGACCCGTACTGACGGAAGCGCCCCGCACGGGCATCTGGCGCGAGGGCCCGCCGGAACCGACCGCCGGCTGCCCGCCGGAACCGACCGCCGTCGGCCGTCATCGCCGGCGGTGCGGCCGACGGTGGCGGGTGGCTCCCTCGGACGGCGGATACTTCCTGCGGGTGGCGGGTGGCGGGTGGCGGGTGGCGGGCGGCGGGCGGCGGGTGGCTCCGGCGGGCGGCGGGTGGCTCCGGCGGGCTGCTGCGCGGGTCGGAGCGAACGCCCCGGCGTCCCGGACGGAGGCCCGTGCGGGTCGCTGGACACCGCGTCCGCCGGGCAGTTCACGGAATGCCCGGTCCCCCCGGGGTGTCGCCACCGCCGCCATCGGCGTACGCTGTCTGGCGCCATGCCGTACGAACCACCCACGCACACCGTCGAGCGCTCGCTCCGTGCCACCACCGGTGCCCGGACCGTCGCCGGTGTCGACGAAGTCGGACGCGGAGCGTGGGCAGGTCCCGTCACCGTCTGCGCGGCGGTCACCGGCCTGCGCAGGCCCCCCGAAGGGCTCACCGACTCCAAGCTGATCACGCCCCGGCGCCGTGCCGAGCTGGCGCCCGTCCTGCGTGACTGGGTCACCGCCTACGGCCTCGGCCACGCCTCTCCCGAAGAGATCGACGACCTCGGGATGACGGCCGCGCTGCGTCTCGCCGCCGTCCGCGCGCTGGACGAGCTGCCGGTACGCCCCGACGCGGTGATCCTCGACGGCAAGCACGACTACCTCGGAAGCCCGTGGCGGGTACGTACCGTCATCAAGGGGGACCAGTCCTGCATCGCGGTCGCGGCCGCCTCGGTCATCGCCAAGGTGCACCGCGACACGATGATGGCGGAACTCGGCGCGGAATCCGGAGAGTTCGAGGACTTCGCCTTCGGGGCCAACGCGGGGTACCCCTCGCCCACGCACCGGGCGGCGCTGGAGGAGCTGGGGCCCACCCCCCACCACCGCATGTCCTGGTCGTACCTCGACGCGCTGCCGCGGTGGCAGCACCTGAAGAAGGTCCGCTTCTCCGCCGAGGCGGCAGCACTCGAAAGCGGGGGCCAGCTCGGCTTCGACTTCTGATCGCGCTTGCGCACCCACCCGCCGACACCAGGCGTATCGGCGTTTGATAGACAACCATCCATGCCTCTCACCCCCGAGGAGCCTCAGATTCACGAGAGCGCTCAGGGTCCCCGTGTGATTCCGGCCGCCGGCCGCACCGCGTCGACCCCCCGTCCCGTTCCTGGTCCGCGTTCCGCGGCCACACCGCGTCCCGGACACCCGGGACCCGCACGGCCTGCGCCCCCGGCACAGCGCCCCCACCCCGCCCCCGCCCCGTCCGCGCGTACGGAGAATCGTTCCGTGCCGCAGCTGCAGGTGGTCCCGGCCCCTGTCGCCGGGGCGCTCGACGCCGCCGAGGAGGCCGTCGACCTGCTGCTCGACAACGGCCGTGCTCCGGGCGACGTCCTCGTGCTCACCACGGGTGAGCAGCACCCGTGGGCGACGCACGAACTCACCTTCGGCGAGGCCTCCTACTGGGCGCAGCACGATGCCCGTGACGACGTGTTCTTCGCGGACCTGTCGGCGATCGGCCGCGCGGCCGGGCGTCCGGTCGTGGTCGTCGCCGTCAACGGCGACCTGGCCGGCGACGCGGCCCAGCGGCTGTCCCTCGCGCGGGAGCGGGCCGGCGCGCTGCTGATCGTGTGCGGCGACCCGCAGGCGATCAACTCCACCCTCGGCGCGAGCGTCTGATCCGACCGGGATCCCGCTCGCTCGGGAGTTCCGGGCCGGCCGTCCCGCACGGGGCGGCCGGATTCCGGTCCGCCGGACTCCTCCTCCGTCGCCGGGTTCAGCGGGCAGCGGTGCGCAGCATCGCCTCGGCCGCCCGGCCGCCCGTGCGGAGTGGGGACGGAGCGGGGGCGAACGCCTCCGCGAGCGAGGCGGGCGTGGACAGGGAGCTCGGCTGCCGGCCTCCCCTGCCCTCGCCCAGCACCTGCCAGCCGCCCCGGGTCAGCGTGATGTACGCCCCGCAGCGCAGCCCGTGCAGGGTGCAGGCGTCCCGCAGCCCCCACATCCAGGCTCCGTCCTCCTCCGTCCAGCGCTCGTCGCCCTCGCGGCAGTAGAGCAGGACGGCTGTACGGGCCGGGGTGCGGCGACGCAGGTCGTGCGGGATGACCCGGCGCAGGTGGGAGAGGAGCGCGTTGCGGAATTCCCAGCCGTCCGCGGCCGCGGAACCGCGCCTGACGAACGAGGCGCTGGCGTTCAGCCGTTCCTCGTGGTCGAGGACGGCCACGACGGCGGTCGCCGGGGTGGGACGGTGGCGGGCGTGGAGCCCGCTGACCACCTCGCGAGGGTTGCGCAGCAGGGGTATCCCAGCAGATGCCCACTCGGTGGGCTCCAGCATCCGGGCGAGACGACTGGTGGAGCCGGCCGGCATCGAGGACGCCGCCCACGGTGAGGTGTCTGCGGACGGTGCGAATCCGAAGGTCACGGTTCTCCCTTCGTTACGCGCCCACGGTGCGGGCAGGATGACAGAGGGCACGCCCATACGGGCCGTGAGATGACCGTGCGGGAGGCGACTCCAATTCTTCCTGGCGTATCGGCGGGCGGCAACGAGCAATTGGAACACCTGACGGATATCTGCCGTAAAGACCTGGATATCCCTGCCCGTCAGGGGCTCCCGCGATGCCTCCCGCCTCCTTCGAACGGCGAGGCACAGAGGGAACACCCCGGACCGGCATCCGGCACGGGAGCCTTCCGTACCGGTGTTCGTCACCCTGCGTGAGGTGGCCGTGCTGCCCGGACATCGGGTTGCATGGGGGGCATGGACACCCTGGATCTCCGCACTGAAGCAGATGCCATCCTCGCCGAACTGGTCGGTGACCCGGGCGGCTCGGCGCGGCTGCGGGAGGACCAGTGGCAGGCGGTGGCGGCCCTGGTGGAAGACCGCCGCCGGGCCCTGGTGGTGCAGCGCACCGGGTGGGGCAAGTCGGCGGTGTACTTCGTCGCGACGGCTCTGCTGCGCAGGCGTGGGGCCGGCCCCACGGTGATCGTCTCGCCGCTGCTCGCTCTGATGCGCAATCAGGTCGACTCGGCGGCGCGGGCCGGTATCCAGGCGCGCACCATCAACTCGGCCAACCCGGAAGAGTGGGAGACCATCTACGGCGAGGTCGAGCGCGGCGAGACGGACGTCCTTCTCGTCAGCCCGGAGCGTCTCAACTCCGTGGACTTCCGGGATCAGGTACTGCCCCGGCTCGCCGCCACGACCGGTCTGCTGGTGGTCGACGAGGCGCACTGCATCTCCGACTGGGGCCACGACTTCCGGCCGGACTACCGCCGGCTGCGGGCGATGCTCGCCGAACTCGCACCCGGGGTGCCGGTTCTGGCCACCACCGCGACCGCCAACGCGCGCGTCACCGCGGATGTCGCCGACCAGCTCGGCACGGGCGCCGGCGAGGCGCTCGTGCTGCGCGGGCCGCTGGAACGGGAGAGCCTGCGCCTCGGAGTCGTACGGCTGCCGGACGCCGCGCACCGCCTGGGCTGGCTGGCCGAACACCTGGAGGAGCTGCCCGGTTCCGGGATCATCTACGCCCTCACCGTCGCCGCCGCCGAGGAGGCCACCGCCTTCCTGCGGCAGCGGGGCTTCGCGGTCGCCTCCTACACGGGGCGCACCGAGAACGCGGACCGGCTCCAGGCGGAGACCGACCTCCAGGAGAACCGGGTCAAGGCGCTGGTCGCCACTTCGGCCCTCGGCATGGGCTTCGACAAGCCCGACCTGGGCTTCGTCGTCCACCTCGGCTCGCCGTCGTCGCCCATCGCCTACTACCAGCAGGTGGGACGAGCCGGCCGAGGTGTGGCCCACGCCGACGTACTGCTGCTGCCGGGCAAGGAGGACGAGGCCATCTGGCGATACTTCGCCGACACGGCCTTCCCGCCCGAGACCCAGGTGCGCCAGACGCTCGCCGCGCTGGAGGGCGCGGGGCGACCACTGTCGGTCCCCGCGCTGGAAGCGTCGGTCGAGCTCCGGCGCAGCCGGCTGGAGACGATGCTGAAGGTCCTGGACGTCGATGGCGCGGTGAAGCGGGTGAAGGGCGGCTGGACGGCCACCGGCGCCCCGTGGGTGTACGACGCCGAACGCTACGCCTGGGTGGCGCGGCAGCGGGCGGCCGAACAACAGGCCATGCGCGACTACGTGAGCACGTCCGGCTGCCGCATGGAGTTTCTGCGCCGGCAGCTGGACGACGAGGGCGCGGCCCCGTGCGGCCGCTGCGACAACTGCGCGGGAGCCTGGGCCGATTCCTCCGTATCCGCGGATACGCTCACAGGCGCGGCGAAAGAACTGGACCGGCCGGGAGTGGAGATCGAGCCGCGCCGGATGTGGCCGACCGGGCTGCCCGCCCTGGGCATCGAACTGAAGGGACGTATCCCGGCCAAGGAACAGTGCTCCGGCGGGCGGGCCCTGGGCCGGCTCTCGGACATCGGCTGGGGCAACCGGTTGCGCCCGCTGCTGGCCGAGAACGCACCGGACGTACCCGTCCCCGACGACGTGCTGCGGGCGGCCGTGGACGTCCTCGCCGACTGGGCCCGTTCCTCGGGAGGTTGGGCGACGAACACCCCGGACGCCTCCGCCCGGCCGGTGGGGGTTGTCGCGGTGCCGTCCCTCTCGCGCCCTCAGCTGGTCGGCTCGCTCGCGCAGGGGATCGCGGCCGTCGGCCGCATGCCCTTCCTCGGCACGCTGACGTACACCGGTCCGGAAGGGGCGCACACCGCGCGCCGCAGCAACTCCGCGCAGCGCGTCCGAGCGCTGTCCGGTGCCTTCGCCGTCTCCGGCGAACTGGCGGCCGCTCTGGCCGCTTCGCCCGGGCCCGTCCTGCTCGTGGACGACTCCACCGACTCCGGGTGGACCCTCGCGGTCGCCGCACGCCTGCTGCGCAGGGCAGGCGCCGAGGAGGTCCTTCCGCTGGTGCTGGCGGCCGCGGGCTGAGTCTCCGGCCACCCGCTCCGTACGGTTCGTCTCCGGTGCCGAGCAGCCCGGCCGGAGTCCGCGACGGCGCGAAAGAGCCCGATCAGGAAGACGATCGAGTGACCGGAGAGGGGAAAGGCGGCCGCCCGCATGAGGGGCGAGTACGAAGAGAGCGGTGCCGCGTCGAGTGCCGAGTGATTCCACGTGCTGGTGAGTGGTCATGGCCCCATGAGAACCCCGGGTACTGACAACCCGCCAGTGACGCTGCGTACTTGTGGATAAAGTTATCCACAGGGGTCGCGGGAATCTGCGGGGTGCGGGACGGTCATGCCATGAACAAGCACCACGAATCCACCGGCTCCTCCGACGCCCAGCAGGTCACTCTCCGTGGCCCCGCGGATCTCGCCGACGCCCTGCCCTACCTGTTGGGGTTCCACCCGACCGACAGCATCGTCATGGTGGCACTGCACGGCGGCCGGGGCCGCTTCGGGGGGCGACTGCGCCACGGGATCCCGCGGTCGGAGAAGGAATGGGGCCCGGCAGCCGATCAGTTGGCAGAGTGCCTGATCTCGGGAAGCGAGCGGTGCGGCGGCCGGCCGGACGCGATCGTCCTCTTCCTCTGCCAGGACCCGGTCACGGGGGAGGCCGCCCGCGAGGTCATGGAGAGGCTGCGGCCCTTCGCCCAACTCCTGCGCACCGCTTGCGGCTCGCTCGATGTTCCCGTGCTGGAAGCGCTCTGCATCTCCAACGGCAGGTACTGGTCGTACTGTTGCCCGGACGGCCGGTGCTGCCCGAAGGACGGCAACCCGCTCGCCCTTCCTGGCACCACCGTGATGGCCGCGGCGGCGACCTATGCCGGGATCCAGGTCAGAGGGTCACTCCGGGAGCTGGAGCAACGGCTCGTGCCCTGGTCCGGCGCGCACGAGCCGGACCAGCTCCGCGCGCTGGACGAGGTGGGCGCGGCGATGGTGACCCGCATCCTCGACACCCACGGACGCAGCCAGGTGGCCACGGAGACCCTGGACCTGGCGAGGGGGCTGCTGGAGCGGGTCGGCCGGACTCCCGCCCCTCCGGCCGCGGGCGTCGCCGACTTCCACGACGACGGCCTGATCAGCCACGACGAGGCCGCAGCCGTGATCCTGGGGCTTCAGGACAGGGAGACCCGGGACCGCGCCGCGCGCTGGATGGAGGGTCCCGAGGCCCACGCGGCGCTGCGCCTCTGGCGAGCCCTCGCCCGGCGCTGCGTGGGGCCGTACGTGGAGCACGCCGCCGCCCCGCTGGCGCTGGCCGCCTGGGTCTCGTGGTCCACCGGGGACGAACCCGGCGCACGTGTGGCCCTCGAACTCGCCCTGCGGGCGGACCCCGACTACACCTTCGCCCGGCTTCTCCACCAGGCGTGCAACGAGGGCGTGGACCCGGAGAAGCTGCGGCGCTGCCTTCGGGAGGAGGAGGAAGAGGCCCGGAAGTCCGCCGCCGGGCCAGGCGCCCAGCAGCCGGACGCGACGGCGCCCCGCAGGGCGGGCCGGGTGGGAACCGGCGCGACGGCGGGGCCGTCGGCCGCCACCCGGAGCAGGAGGACCCCCGGCCGCACCCGCCCCGTCACCCCGGCCAGTCCGGGGACGGCGCGGGCCCGGCGCCGGGAGCGGCTGCCGCGCGGGCAGCAGGAGGACAGGGACGGCACCAGCGGCTGAGCCGCCCGGGACCGTGCATCCGTACGGCTCGGTCTCGTCACGTGCGGTGTGGGCGCGGGGAGCTGGGGTGTGGTCCGAGGCCGCACCCCACCCGACGACGCCGGCGGCAGCGGGGTGCGGCCCCGCTCCGTCCCGCCGGCCGCGTTTTCGGGCGTGGCGGAATGGAGTGTTTATCGTCAGGGAGACGACTATGATCACCGCATGCCGTCCTACGACCCGTCGACGTTCCCGCCCTTCGCTGTCACCGTCGACCTGGTCGTGCTGACAGTGCGGCGCCACGCGCTCTGTGCGCTGGTCGTACGTCGCGGGGAATCCCCCTTCCAGGGTCGCTGGGCACTGCCCGGCGGCTTCGTCCGCGCGGACGAGGACCTGGGTGCCGCAGCCGCCCGCGAACTGGTCGAGGAGACCGGACTCTGCGCACACGACCCGGCCGCTCCGGTCGCCGGAAACGGTGCCCATCTCGAGCAACTCGCCACGTACGGCGCCCCGTCCCGTGACCCGCGCATGCGGGTCGTCAGCGTGGCCCACCTGGCGCTCTCGCCCGACCTCCCCGCTCCCCGCGCGGGAGGGGACGCCAACGGGGCGCGTTGGGCACCTGTCGACGACCTGCTCGCGGCCGGCAGTGACACGGCAGGGGAGGAGGGGGTGCCCGCACCGCTTGCGTTCGACCACGCCCGCATCCTCGCGGACGGAGTGGAGCGGGCCCGGTCCAAGATCGAGTACTCCTCGCTCGCCACGGCGTTCTGTCCGCCGGAGTTCACGGTCGGAGAGCTGCGCCGTGTCTACGAGGCCGTGTGGGGAGTGGTCCTGGATCCCAGGAATTTCCACCGCAAGGTCACCGGCACGCCAGGGTTTCTGGTGCCCTCCGGTGGTACGACCACACGACAGGGCGGCCGCCCCGCCCAGTTGTTCCGTGCGGGTTCCGCCACTGTGCTCAACCCGCCCATGCTGAGGCCGGAAGTCTGAGACCTGGAGCCCGAGGCCGGAAGCCCGAGCCCGACCGCTGGTACGCCGGGCGGGGCGGCCCGTGGGAGGTCTCGCGCGCGGTGACTCCGCGGTCCTCCAGGACCGCGAGCGCGGAACACTCGTAGGCTTCCGGCTGCACCAAAAGTCGCAAATGTCGCGTTATGTTGCTGAGGTACGCACGCTCCCTGCCGTCGAGCGGTCACACCTTCCGCGAGAGAAGCGATGCTCCAGGCCATCGGACTGACCAGTGCCCGCCGCCGCGACCTGCCGCCCGCGGTGGACGATCTCACCTTCGAGGCCCGCTCGGGCCGCGTCACCGCGCTCCTCGGCGTTCCCGGCGCCGGAAAGACGACCGCCCTGCGCCTGATGCTGGAACTCGACCCCGGACGTGGAGTCACCTACTTCAGAGGCCGCCCTCTGCACCGGATCGGGCACCCGCCCCGGGAAGTGGGCGTGCTGCTCGGAGACGTACCCGGTCATCCGGCGCGGACCGCACGAGGGCAGTTGCGGATGCTCTGCGCCGCCGCGGGTGCGCCTCTGTCGCGTGCCGACGAGATGCTCGAAGTCGTCGGTCTCTCCGGGCTCGGCGACCAGCGCATCGGTGGGCTCTCGGTCGGAATGGACCGCAGACTGGGGCTCGCCTCGGCCCTGTTGGGCGATCCGCACACGCTGCTGCTCGACGATCCCACCGATGGTCTGTCCTCCCGTGAGAGCGGCTGGCTGTACGGACTGATGAGGGCGCACGCGGCCCAGGGCGGCACGGTGCTGTGGACCACCAGCGACCCCAAGGAGGCCATCCGCTCGGCGGACCGTGTCGTCACCATCGGCGGCGGCAGGCTCGTGGCCGACCAGGAGGTCGCCGACTTCGCCCGTACCCGGCTCCGTCCCCGCGTCGCCGTGCAGTCCCCGCACGCCGCCCGTCTCGCCGCGGTGGTCGGCAGGGAAGCCCGGGACGCCCGCAGGTCCGTGGAGATCGTGGCCGAGGAAGGGGCCCGCCTCTCGGTGTACGGGAGCAACTGTGCCGAGATCGGGGACGCCGCGTTCCGGCACGGCATCCCTGTGCACCTGCTCGCCGACGAACTCGGCGACGCCGGCCCTCCCGCGCCCCCCGCGCCGGCGCCCGCCTCCTCGGCGGCGCTCTCCGAACTGCCCCCGCCCATCACGGTGCGCCCTCCGCGGGGCCCGCTGCGCCCGATGCGGTACGAGGTGAGGCGCATGCTGGGGGTGCGGACAACCGCGTTGATCGTGGCGGCGGTTCTGGTCACCTCGGCTGTCGCCTCCGTCCTGCTGGCGCGTGTCGGAGGAATCTCCCAGTCGCATCTGCTCGCCGGCTGGCCGGCATTGCTGCCGCTTCCTCCGGCGGCGCTCGGGGCCGGACTGCTGGGAGCACTCTCCTACGGCGACGAATTCCGCTACCCGGCTCTCGCGGCAAGTCGGGGGACGGTGCCGAGGCGGCTCGGGCTGCTCGTGGCGAAACTCCTCGTCACCGGCGTGGTGGCGGCGGCTCTCGCACTCCTTGCCGTGGTCTGCGACGTCCAGCTGCTCCGCCTCTTCTACGGAGAGGAGGTGGCCGCCGTACCGGGGAACGCGACTCTCCTGACCGCTAGTTGGATCGGTCTTTCGGTCGGCTGCGCCTGGGCGGGGCTGCTCGCGGCGGGAACCTTCCGGGTGGCCGTGGCCGGAGTGGCGGCGGTACTCGCCGTTCCCGTACTCGTGGTGCCGCTGCTGCATAAGGTGTTCGCCGGGCCCGCCGCGCACGCGCTCACCGGCCTTCCGGCACGCCTGCGGCAACTGGCGTGGCTCGACATCCCGCCGGGACCGGACCGGTGGCTGCTGGCAGCCGGCCGCATTCTGGCTCAGCCCGTCGGTCTGGCGCTCCTTGTCTCGCTGGCGGCTCTGGTCTGCGCCTACGCGGGTACCGCCCTCCGGAACAGGGCGCGTTGGTGACCGTGGGAGAGCCGACGGCCGAGTGCCGAACCCCAACTCGGCTTTGCTTGACCGAATTGCGACGATAAAGCGTCAATTGGGGCGCGAACGACGATCACCCTTTCGTGTGCTTTTCAGCAAAGACCTCAAGGGGCGCGCGAGCCGCGCCGACAAATGATGCGTGAGTACCCTTGCGCACACCATGATGACCACCGCCCGCTCCGCCGATTCCGGCCTCGCCGGCCCGGGCGACCTCGACCGTTACCCCTACGCGGAGCCGGCCGGTGACCGCGCGGCGCTGCGTACCTGGGGCGGTTCCGAATCCGAGCTGGGGCGCACCGGCCGGCGGGGGTCGGCCAGTCGCGGCCGAGGCTTGCACGGCCAACTCGTCCAGCAGCTCGGTCAGATGATCGTCTCAGGTGACCTCGGCGCGGACCGCCCTCTCGTCCCCGAAGAGATCGGGCAGCGTTTCGAAGTCTCCCGCACCGTCGTGCGCGAGTCCCTTCGCGTCCTCGAAGCCAAGGGCCTGGTCAGTGCCCGTCCCAATGTGGGAACCCGGGTGCGTCCGGTCAGTGACTGGAATCTGCTCGACCCCGACATCATCGAATGGCGCGCCTTCGGCCCCCAGCGCGACGACCAGCGTCGCGAGCTGGCGGAGCTGCGGTGGACGATCGAGCCCCTCGCGGCTCGGCTCGCCGCCGGGCACGGCCAGGAGGACGTGCAGCAGCGGCTCGGCGACATGGTCGAGATCATGGGGCATGCGCTGGGGCAGGGGGACGGGGTCACGTTCTCCCGCGCCGACGCGGAGTTCCACGCCCTGCTGATCCAGGCCGCCGGCAATCGCATGCTGGACCACCTCTCCGGCATCGTTTCCGCAGCCCTCCACGTGTCCGGCAGTCCGGTCACCGGGTGCGACCGGCCCAGCGAGACATCGGTCGGCCAGCACGCCCGGATCGCCGACGCACTCGCCTCGGGCGACTCGGCGGGCGCCGAATCGGCCATGCGGCAGCTCCTCGTCGTCCACCCCGAGGTGGAGCGAGTGGTTCCGGCTCCGCGCGAGCACTGAGGGCGGTACGGCCGGGGTATACGCACCCTGTGCCGCCGGACCGTGCGGTCCGGCGGCACAATTGTGGGGAGATGTCGTCCCTGGCACTGTTCGTCGCAAATGAGGTGTGACTCGGGCCACGCGGATTGGGCGTAACACTCCTCGAAACAGTGCGATGACCTAAGAGGTGACCGTCGCGGAAGGAATACAGCAGCCATCCGGTGTGCTGTGCAGTTCCCCGGCCAAGCCCGCGCCGTCGGCGACCATCCAGTCGACGGACGTCGGTTCCAGCCCCCCAGGGCCGGGCCGGAAGCCGTTTCCATCGTTCCGAGAGGTTGTTCGTGTCGGCCAGCACATCCCGTACGCTCCCGCCGGAGATTGCCGAATCCGAGTCCGTCACGGCGCTCATCGAGCGGGGAAAGGCTGATGGGCAGATCGCCGGCGACGACGTGCGTCGGGCCTTCGAGGCTGACCAGATTCCGCCAACCCAGTGGAAGAATGTTCTGCGCAGCCTCAATCAGATCCTCGAGGAAGAGGGTGTGACGCTGATGGTCAGTGCCGCGGAGTCGCCGAAGCGCGCCCGCAAGAGCGTCGCAGCGAAGAGCCCGGTCAAGCGCACCGCCACCAAGACCGTCGCGGCGAAGACGACCGTGACGAGGACCGTCGCGGCATCCGCCGCCCCGGCCGTCGACAGCGCGGACGCGTCCGGTGAATCCGGCGCCGTTCCGGCGAAGAAGGCGGTGGCCAAGAAGGCCGCCGTGAAGAAGACCGCCGTGAAGAAGACGGTGGCCAAGAAGACCGCCGCCAAGAAGTCCGGCAAGCAGGACGACGACATCCTCGACGGTGACGAGGCGGTCGAGGACGTCAAGGTCGGCAAGGGCGAGGACGAGGAGGGCGAGGGCGAGAACAAGGGCTTCGTCCTCTCCGACGACGACGAGGACGACGCGCCGGCGCAGCAGGTCGCCGTCGCCGGTGCCACCGCCGACCCGGTCAAGGACTACCTGAAGCAGATCGGCAAGGTCCCCCTTCTCAACGCCGAGCAGGAGGTGGAGCTCGCCAAGCGGATCGAAGCGGGTCTGTTCGCCGAGGACAAGCTGGCGAACGCCGACAAGCTCGCGCCGAAGCTCAAGCGTGAGCTGGAGATCATCGCCGAGGACGGCCGGCGGGCCAAGAACCACCTGCTGGAGGCGAACCTCCGTCTCGTGGTCTCGCTCGCCAAGCGCTACACCGGCCGCGGCATGCTCTTCCTGGACCTGATCCAGGAGGGCAACCTCGGTCTGATCCGCGCGGTCGAGAAGTTCGACTACACCAAGGGCTACAAGTTCTCCACGTACGCCACCTGGTGGATCCGTCAGGCGATCACCCGCGCCATGGCCGACCAGGCACGCACCATCCGTATCCCGGTGCACATGGTCGAGGTCATCAACAAGCTGGCGCGCGTCCAGCGGCAGATGCTCCAGGACCTGGGCCGTGAGCCCACTCCGGAGGAGCTGGCCAAGGAACTCGACATGACCCCCGAGAAGGTCATCGAGGTCCAGAAGTACGGGCGCGAGCCGATCTCCCTCCACACCCCGCTGGGTGAGGACGGGGACAGCGAGTTCGGTGACCTGATCGAGGACTCCGAGGCGGTCGTTCCGGCCGACGCGGTGAGCTTCACCCTCCTCCAGGAGCAGCTGCACTCGGTGCTCGACACCCTCTCCGAGCGTGAGGCGGGTGTGGTGTCCATGCGCTTCGGTCTCACCGACGGCCAGCCGAAGACGCTGGACGAAATCGGCAAGGTCTACGGGGTGACGCGCGAGCGTATCCGGCAGATCGAGTCGAAGACCATGTCGAAGCTCCGCCACCCGTCGCGTTCGCAGGTTCTGCGCGACTACCTCGACTGAGCCGACCAGGCAAACCGAATGGGCCGGGGGCCCGGAACCGAAGAGTTCCGGGCCGCAGTCGTGGACATCCATGCCGAGCATGTGGCCGGTCCCGTGCAGGGTCCAGCGCCGCTGGAGGCCCAGCTCC